>JAHDWY010000331.1:2333-5705 GCA_023384315.1 Candidatus Hydrogenedentota bacterium
ACTCGCTGCTTGCCTCGTTGCTCGTGGCGCTGTATCTCGTGCCTATGATTGCGTCCCGCACGAAGCTCGCCCTCATTGCTTCAGGCGACGTGGTGTGGATCCTCAAGGCATACCACCAGTCTCGCCAGGAAGAGGGGAGGGGCCGGCTCGAAGCGGCCATGTTGATACCCATCAACGCCGCGTTAGCCTCCGCGCAATGGCTGATCGATCAGGCAGCCGTAAACTATAGCCCGGCCCTTGCCCGGTTGCGCTCCGCCCTATCCGGCGGCGAAGGACCAGCGTTGCTCGGACCCCTGCGTAGAGTCTGGAATCTCGTCATTGGCGCGGTCCTGATCGTCCTCGTCACCTTGTTGTTCAGTATTCAATGCGCGCTGCAAGTATTCCTGCAGTTTCTTATCACGCTGCTGTTTTTTGTCAGCGTCTTGTTCGGCGCGCTCTTCGGGCTCGTGGCTGGACTATTGCACGTCATCCTCTGGATTCCCTTGTATCTCTTCGACCTCCTGTTTGAAACCTTTCGGAGTAGCTACGCCGTGTGGCTCCGGTACGCCCTGCGGTGGAGCCCGGCAATTCTCCTTCTGGTCGCGTTACTCGCCGTCCACAGCGCGACCCTGGTGCCCACACTCGGCAGGGAGTTGATCCCGGCCATGAATCAAGGGGAATTCGGCGTTCGCCTCGAAGAGCCGCCCGGAACCCGGCTGGAAGAAACCGAACGCCGCTCTCTGGATATCGAACGCCTGGCGCTCGCCATGCCCGAAATAGGCAATGTTGCCGTCGAAATTGGCCAGGAGTCGGAGAAAGCGAACTCCGAACGCGGCGAGAACGTCGCAGAGTTTTCAATTTCCCTCAAGAATCCGAAGGAAGACGTCATCCATCAAGACGCAATCATGAACCGGTTGCGCGACGCCATCGCCGGCGTTAGCAGCGGCGAGGTTACGTTCTCGCTGCCGAGTCTCTTCAGTTTCAAAACGGCAATTGAACTGCAGATCCGCGGTGACCAGTACGACGAGTTGGAACGAATCGGAAAGCGCGTCGTGGACGCCATCGACTCCGTGCCCGGTGTGAAAGACCCCGAACTGAACATGAAGGAAGGGTCTCCGGAGATCATCATCGAACTGGATCGCGATCTGCTGGCCGCCAAAGGCATCGCGCCGGAAACGGTGGCGCAGCGCCTGCGCACTGAGGTCCAGGGCGATCTCCCCACCGAACTCAACCGGCAAGGCGAAAAAGTCGACATCCGCGTTCGCACCGATCGAAAGATGCTTAGCAGCGTCGACGACTTGCGGCGCCTTTCCGTCACGGACGGGTATCCGCCCATTCCTTTGGATTCGGTCGCTCGCATCAGCGTCCAGGAAGGTCCTAACGAAATCCGTCGAATTGACCAACGGCAAGTGGCGCTTGTAACCGCAAACGTTACCGGCCGCGACCTTGGTGCAGTCATGGACGATGTGCTCGTGGCAGTCTCGGATGTTGACGTGCCGCGCGGATACGAGATTAGCCCGAGCGGCCAGGATCGGGAATTGCGCACGGCCTATTCAAGCCTGCAGTTCGCGCTCATCCTCGCCATTTTCCTCGTATACGTGGTGATGGCCTGTCAGTTTGAATCGATCTTACACCCCGCGCTCGTCATGACAACCGTGCCGCTTGCGACCATCGGCGTGATCTACACCCTGGCCGCCATGGAAGTCAGCATCAGTATTCTCGTGTACATCGGCGTTATCGTGCTCGCCGGTATCGTCGTGAACAACGCCATCGTGCTGGTCGACTATATTAACCAGCTTATCGACCGCGGAATGACTAAAGCGGACGCTGTCGTGGAAGCGGGCCGCGTCCGGCTTCGTCCGATTCTGATGACAACGCTCACGACCATTCTCGGTCTCTGGCCCATGGCCGTTGCCACGGGGGAAGGCGACGAGATTCGACGTCCCATGGCGCTTACGATCATGGCCGGCCTGGCGTCCTCAACGCTGCTCACCCTCGTCGTGATCCCGATGGTCTACTACCTCTTCGGCGGGCGGGACAAGAAAGCATGAAACGGTCTCTCCCCGGCATAGCGCTCAGCCGGCCCATCACGGTGATCATGCTCGTCATCACGGTGATCGGATTGGGCATTATTGCGCGCTACCGGATACCCCTGGAATTCCTGCCGCCCATGGATCTGCCCTTCATCATCTGCCAGATCCCCTACGTGGGCGCTACACCGGAACAAGTCGAAAAGGAAGTCGCCATTCCCGCCGAAGGCGAGTTCCGCACCGTGTCCAGTCTGAAACGAATCCAGACCACGTCGGACATGAACGGCTGTCTCGTGCGCATGTTCTTCGACATGGGCACGGACATGTCGCTCGCCACAGCGGAAGTGCGGGACCGTATCGAACGGCTCAAGCTAGTCCTCCCGGACGAGATCGAGCGCGTGGCCCTCAGGAAGTTTAGCGCCAACTCCATGCCGGTCATGGCGCTCGCCCTGTACAGCCCCGAAGACGACGAAGAACTCACCTACCGTGTGCGCACCATTCTGCAGCCCCGCATGATGCGCCTCGAAGGCGTCGCGGATGTCAGCGTCTTTGGGAAGCCCGAACGGGAAGTCTTGATCGAGTTTAATCAATCCGAACTCCGCAGCCGCGGGCTGAGCCTCTTCCAGGTCGTGTCGTCGTTACGCCAGACCAGCATCAACATGACGGTGGGCGACATGGTCGACGGCAATATGCGCTACTACGTGCGCGCCATTGATGAGTTCACCACGCCGGAAGACCTCGGTCAGTTGGTGGTCGGGCCCAACTCGCTCCGCCTGCGCGACGTGGCCAACGTAGGGTACAGGACCCGCGAAGTGGAATCCGGCTACGCCATCGACGGCCAATCCGGTACCTTTCTGCTGGTGCGCAAGGAGTCCGAGGCAAACGCCATCAACACCTGCGCCGAAGTGCGCGCGGAACTCGCGCGCATGACCGAAGACCCGCTCTTCAAAGACGTCCAGTACTTCATGTTCTTCGATCAGAGCGAGGTCATTCTTTCCGCGCTCGAGGGCCTCGTCGCGGCGGGCCAATTCGGCGGTGCGCTTGCCGTCGTCGTGCTTTTCCTGTTCCTCGGCCGCATCCGGCCAACCCTCATCGTCGCGCTCGCCATCCCTGCATCGGTCGTCGTCGCCCTGGTGTTCATGTTTTTCATCGGCATGAGCTTGAACCTCGTCACCATGATCTCGCTGATCATCGGCCTCGGCATGCTCGTGGACAACTCCATCGTCGTGATCGAGAACATCACGCGCCACGTCCAGCTCGGGTACAAGCCGAAGGAAGCCGCTCTGCGCGGCGCCTCGGAAATGGCCATGGCGATCACCGCGTCGACCCTCACCACCTGCGTGGTCTTCATTCCCATCCTTTA
>JAHDWY010000332.1 GCA_023384315.1 Candidatus Hydrogenedentota bacterium
TTTGGGCAAGACGTGTCCGCCCGCGTGCGTTGACGTCGTCGAGATACTGCTTCACGCCGTTTTCGTCGAGTTCGAGACACTCGCCCCGGTCGAGAGATTCAAGTCCCTCTTTCACGTTTCGCCGCAGCTCATCCATGCGCAACTGGCGAAGCTGTTCCTTCTCCTGAAGCAACCGCAGCCCGTCGCGGACCACTTCGCTTGCGGACAGGTACCGTCCACTCTTGATATTCTCGGCGACGAAGGCTTCCCATTGAGTACCGAGGTTAATGTTCATGGCGGTGTCTCCCGGGCTGAGTTGTTCCAGATTCAGGATACCCTGTACGCCAAAAATTAGCAAAATTTGACAGGATGCCTCTCGGCCGACAGGGACAGTTCCGCCTTGGCAAGAAAGCCGCAAGAGCGGCCTGGGCCATTTGTTCCAAAGACGAGCCCCCGTGCTACTTCATCGCCCCTCCGGAATCTCCACCTCCACAAACCGCACTTGCCGGCGGTTGCGGTCGTAGACGAAGACGAGGGTGCCGTCGAGGACGATGCCGTTGGGGTAGGCGAGCCAGCCGCTATGGAGAAGGTCGGCTTTGAGGGACCAAGTGGCGAGGTCGTCGTCGCTGACCCAGAGGGAGAGCGGGTCGCGCGGGATCATCTTGCCGCGTTCGCCGCAGGCGTTGTGGAGCAGGGCGATGCGGGAGTCGTCGAGCCGGAGCAGTTGGATGGAAGACGTTGGGTTGGGGATGTCCGTCTCCCAGGCCTCCGTCCAAGTGCGGCCGTTGTCGCTGCTTTCCGCGCGCCAGAGATAGCCCGCGTTTTCCGCCCGCATGAGCATGACGATGCGGCCGTCCTTGAGTTGCACGCAGGTGGGTTCGAGGAGACCCAGCGGACGGTTGGCGATGCGCCCGTACTCGGTCAGCCCCGTGCCGTCTTCGTTGGGCGTGATGTAAACGCTCGTCCCGTGGAGAAAGCGCAAAAACTTGCTGGGCATGCCGGGGTCGCCGTTCGCGGGCGGCACGGCGAGGGCTTCGGCTTCGGTTTTCGCGTTGAGCAGATCCCACACTGAGCCCGTCAACGGGGTCTCCCGCTGGTCAAAGAACGAGCCCGCGAAGACGTACTCGCCGTTTGCGAGTTGGATGGGTCCGCCGACGGCGGCGTGGGTGTCGTGGACGACGAAAGGCTCCGGCGGTCCCCAGGTGTGCCCGTTATCCGTGGAGACTCTGCGCGTGTAGAACCACTGCGTATATTCCTTCTCCGCGGGCCATTGGGCGGCGAAGGCAATGAGGCGCCCGTCGCTCGTCGGCCAGATGGCGGTGCAGGCCCCGGCCATCTCCCCCGCGGCGATGAAGATCTCCGGTTCACTCCACGTCTTGCCCCGGTCCGTCGACCGCGCCATCAGCACGTTGTTGTCTGTGGACGGTTCCGAATCGCCGCCCGACAGCCACCAACAGAGCAGATCGCCGTTCGGCGCTTCCCGCACCGACGCCCCGCAAGCAAGCCGGTACAGCACACCCTCGTGCTCCCAGCCGGCTTCTCCGTCGAAGATCACAATCTCGCGAACGGACGGATGGTCTACCGCGTTTGGGCTAGCGGCCAAACCGGCCATGCAGATGCCCAAACCGAAAAGAGTCCTCGACAAATTCAGAATCATATTCGCTCCTAAAGGGATAGCCAAGGCAAAGCTCCGTCATTGTAGCAAGGGATATTCCGTGCCACGAATCCAAAGCAGTGACGAAACCTGGTCAGATAACGGCGCTGTCCCACTTTGGAGCGCGCGTGGCAGTTTCAGCGTAGTCCCGTATAATTTCTTGACAGGTTCCCTGCGCATGTCTAGAATTTGAGGTATAATGATTGGGCAAGAGTACTTGCGACAGGGCTGCGCCCTGCGGCATGGAGCGAATCGGGATGCCAGGGTTTACCTATCTCGCCGTCATGCTGGGTGTTATCGCAGTGATCGCCGTCGTGGTGATCCCGTCTCTCTTGCGCAAGAAATGTCCAAGTTGCGGCACGAGGAACTCACTTGACGCAAGGGTCTGCTCCAGTTGTGGTGGCCCATTCCCGGGGGAGGGATAACCTGGGATCTTCCACGGCAGAGGGTAGAGCAGAGTCGGGTGTCTTTGGGGGCGTGCGAACGCCCGAAAACCATATGAGGTGGAAATCGTGGCTACGATGATTAACTGTCCGTACTGCGGAAAGCTGACGGATCCCCAACTCGACAGTTGCGTGCACTGCGGGGGATTCCTGAAGAAGCAGGGCGGCGGACCCCAGCGGAAAACCTCGGGGGCCAGCCAGACTTGCCCCTCCTGCGGCGCCTTGGTGCGCGACGGCGACATTATCTGCGTGGCCTGCGGCACCAACCTCCTGACGGGACAGAAGATCGCCGAAGAGCGCAAGAAGGCGGTGGCCGCCGAACCGCGAAGTCCGGCCACGATGATCATCGCGGTTATCGCGGCCGTGATCATCGTCATCCTCGGCATTGTTGCGATCGTTCTGCTGACGCGCGATCCTGTGGCGCGGGCTCAGAAACTCGACGCAGCCGGCCGGAGCACAGAAGCGATTAGCCTCCTGGAAGTTCACGTTTCCAAAAACCCGGACGATGCCCGGGCGCAGTTTGCCTTGGGGCGTTTGTTCTACGGGATGGGCAACTACCAGCCTGCGGCGCAGGCCTTTGAAGCCGCGCTCGATGCGGACCCGGCCAATCGCCAGTCGGGCCTGTTCGCCGTAATGAGCTATGGCGAACTGGGGGGCGACGCGAGCCGTGGCGAACAGATCCAAGTGCTGGAAGCCATGGTGGAACATGACCCCACGGACGCAGAAGCCCTGCATCTGTTGGGCTTGGCGCGCGGCACCCAGGGAGACTATTTGGGGCAAGTGGACGCCTTGCGGCGGTCCCTTGAGTATGCGCCCACCGATACCGAAGTGGCGGCAGACCTTGGCGTGGGTCTGGCTCTGGACAAGCAGTATCCCGACGCGGAACAACAGTTGAAGTCGGCCTTGTCGGCAAATCCGGAAGGCGGGGATATTCTCGCTGCGTTGGGTCATCTCTCCGGGCTTCGCGGTAACGACTCGGAAGCCGCCGAGCAGCTTCGCACGGCCATCCAGCAGGGGACCGCGTTGGAGAACGAGTCATTGACGAGGTTAGGCCTGTTGGCGATGAAGGAAGGCAAGACGCCCGAGGCGCGTGTGTTTTTCAGCCAGGCGCGGGAAAACGGCGCCGACGATCCGGTGACCGTTTATTTTCACGCGATCTGTCTCGCGGAGCAGGGGTTGACTCCGGGCGCCAGCGAGGCCTTCGACGAATTGTCGCGTACCTCGAGCCCGTTTGCGACCAAGGCCGCGATCCAGTTGGCGCGCATTCGCCTCGAGAATCAGGAGCCGGATCGTGCGTTGGAAGCGCTGAACCGGGTGTCGGTGAATCTTGAGGGCACGGCCTGCGCCGAATTCCAGACCGTGCGTGGGCGGGTGCATGTTGCGCTTGGCGATACGGATACCGCGATGGACGCATTCCGCGCCGCGGGCAAGTGCGATCCAAATTACCCGCCGGTGCATCTGGAGAACGGGCTGCTGCAGGTTCAGCGCGGGAACATATCTGAAGGCGTGCGCGAGTTGCAGCGCTATCTCGATCTTGTTGATCCGGAAGATCCTGGCGTTGGCGCTTCCGCCGTTCAAGGGCTTATCGAGCAATTGAAGCAGTCCGGACAGTCCGAGGTGCCACCAACGAGCGCTTCCGTATAGACGCATATGCAGGGAGATTTCACATGAAGTGGTTTCGATTCGTACTGCTCGTCGCAGGGCTGACTCTTTGCCTGGCACCGCTCGCAAACGCCTGGGGTCCAAAGGCCAGTGTTGCGATCGTGACCACGGCCTCTCGACTCATCTCCAAAGAGACCGGTGTGCCCCTGGCTAATCTCGACAAAGACATTCGCCGCGGGGCCGGCGTTGCGCTTGAGAGCCGGGCGTCACTGGTTCCGGGCGCGGAGATCAACGCGCTAAACGCGATCGAGTCTCAGATGTACCTTCTCCAGGCGGTGCGGGGTTCGCGGGTGGATCCCTATTTCGCGTACCGGCTCGGCGTGCTGGGTTCACTGGTGGCAGATGTCACCGCGCCCCTGTACAATGCGAACCCGACGTATCGTGAGCGGTACCACGCGGACGTGGACGCGAACATCGAGCAAGTTCCCTTTCAGAGTAAGCCGCGCGTGCGGGTGGCGCCGTCGGCCTACTTCGGCGATATCATTGCCGCGGCCCAGGCAAGGGAAGACCTGATTATCGAAGACTACACGGCGGGGGTGGGCTTCGCGGGCGTCGCCGGTACGGCCCTTTCCGAAGATGCGAGCCGGTCCGTGAACGCCGTGGCCGACGTGTTTCAGACTGTGCTTCGTGGGCAAGTTACCGTGGCGAATATCTCGCAAAGCGAGATTCGGGAGTACATCCTCGACGCCATCGAGTTCTACATCTCCCGTGATAACGACGCAGAAACCGACGCCGCGTACAACAAGCTCATGGATCTTGGTGTGACGACCGTCGACCTGCAAAAGCAGATCGGCGACATGTTCTACGACGCGGAGAAGTTTGAGCGGGCCATGGTCGAATACAAGGCCGTCCTCGCGGAAGCTCCGTCCCGGCGCGACGTGATCGAACGCATCGCCGACTACTATGTGCGCCGTGGCGATGAGGCCCTCGCGGACGAGGAACTTGAGGCGGCCCTGGAAGCGTACAACGACGCGTTGGAAGCCGATATGCTTCACCCTACGGCCCAGTCGAAAAAACTCGAAGCCGAAGGGATGATTGCGGCGCGAGACGCACGGCAGGAGGAGGCCCGGCAAGCGATCGGTCAAGCCGATGATCTTCTCCGGCAGGCGGATCAACTGGTATTCAAGAAGGAAAATACGGAAGCATTGAGACTCCTGCGGCAAGCCCGGGACACCTATAGCGGCGTCTCCGACGAGTTTGCGAACGAGGCGCGATTGGCGCGCGCCGGGTTGCTGCGCGCCACCGAGCAGATTAACGAACTGCAGCGGAACGTGGTGTCGAACGCCGGAAGCCTGAGCGGGCTTGGCGCCATGAGCGCCGTTCGTGCAGAAGCGGCTGCCGCGGCGGAAGCGGTAGATGATGCCGCGTTGCGGCATCTGGTGGAAGATCAGTTCCAGGAAGAACTCGAAGAGCTACGAGCGCTGAACATCGAGCCGTAGCGTCGGAATTGGATTGCGGATTCAACGAGGCGGCACCGCGTGCCGCCTCGTTTTGCATACTGGGGAACTCGATTGGAGGCTTTGCTCATGGCACAGAAATACCGCAGCGCGCTCTCACTTGTCCTTGGACTCCTCGCGGTGTCCGCCTTTGGGCAGGCCCCACAACCGGAATCGGTCACGGTGGCGATGCGCGACGGCACGAAGCTCGCCACCGATATCTACCGACCCGAAGGCGATGGACCCTTCCCCGTCGTGTTGGCACGAACGTACTATCCCCGGAAGATGGGCGCGGGCTTTGGGGCCGTTCTCACGGCGAAGGGCATGGTCTTCGTCATCCAAGACAATCGCGGGCGCGGCGATAGCGAAGGCGAAGACCGCGTTTTCCAAGATGACGGCTGGGGCGAGCACGAAGACGGCGAAGACACGGTCCTCTGGATTCGCGAACAGGATTGGTGCAACGGCGAAGTCGGCACTTTCGGCATGTCTGCTCTCGGTGTAACGCAGTACTTGCTAACCGGTACGGGC
>JAHDWY010000333.1 GCA_023384315.1 Candidatus Hydrogenedentota bacterium
GCGAGGTGACCATACTGTACAGCGATTCGTGGACGCTGCATCTCCAGCATTGCGACACCGTGTTTATCGACGGTGTGACGATTCGCAACAATTACTTTCGCACGAACTCCGACGGGATCGACCCTAATTCCTGCCGCAACGTGCACATTTCGAACTGCCATATCGTCGCGGGCGACGATTGCATCGTGTTGAAAGCGACGGAAGACGCGCCCTGCGAGAACATCGTGGTTACAAACTGCACGCTGGAGACGATCGCGACGGCGTTGAAACTCGGCACAGAATCCGTGGGCGACTTCCGCGATATTCGATTCTCGAACTGTGTCATCCGGAACTCGCCCGTCGGCATTGGGTTCTTCATGAAAGACGGCGGGACCATGGAGCGCGTGTCCTTCGACAATATCACCATCGAGACGGCGAATCCTGAAGAGATTGCCTACGCGCGCAACAGCGTCTTCCCCATCTTCATGGACATTGAGAAACGGCATGCCGACTCGCCCGTCGGCGCGATACGCGACGTCACGTTCAGCAATCTGGACATCCAAACGGTCGGGAGTTCCGTCATTCAGGGCATGCCCGAGGGCCGCATTGAGAATCTGACGCTGCGAGACGTGACGGTGCGCGTGAATGGCGAGATGGATTTCAGCGAGCGCAAGAAGAAAGTCGGCGGCAAACGGACCCTCAGCAATCAGCGCGATACCGCGTACGTGCGCAAACCCGCCTACTTCGCCATCGCGAATGTGGACGGCCTCAACGCGGACAACCTGAACGTATTTGTTGGAGACGAGGTACACGCGGCGTTTGCGAGAGCCGCTCTTTATTGCGACAACGTATCGGACGGCATCCTACGCGGGGTTCGACTCCGACCCGCAGATAACGAAACGCCTGTCGTGCATCTCGAGAATGCGCGGCACATCATGGTGGAAGAGTACCCGGATCCCGCGAATACCGTCACCTACCTGAAAGTCACAGGAGAAGGCGGAGACGTGTCGGTATTGTCGCCCCGCGGGACGAAGTAGCCGTCGCCCCACCCGGTGCCAGACGAGACACACCCGTCGCTAAGGCAATGCAGTTTGGGAAGATAAGAAGATGGCGTACCCGGAGGGACTCGAACCCCCAACCTCTTGGTCCGTAGCCAAGCACTCTATCCAATTGAGCTACGGGTACGCATTTGCAGGTCGGCTGCGGAGAGGAATGGTAGCACTTGGCGGGAGCTGGATGCAACTTTCACTTTGACGATTGAGATTGGGGGAGCGGCGGAGGACAAGCCATAGGACCAATGGGACGTATGGGACGGATAGAACTTATAGAACATTTGGGCTCGAGGGCTGCGTAATCGCTACCCCACGGGTACGGGGCAGGGTCTGCCCTGTTGGTTGGTCAATGACTTGTCCTAATGGTCGTATTCGTCCGATACCACTTATTCTGCTCTCTTCCGACCGGGGCGCTATTCCCCTACCAGATGCTCCAGATCCTCCCGCGAAATGGTGAACAGGTCCATGTCGTTGGTGATAGCACCGAGGCTGACGAGGCATTCGGTGAACAGTTCGCGGGTCTTGAGTTCGAGTTCCTGGCTGCCGAGGTCGGTCATGCATTTCAGGATGTGCTGGCCTTTCTTTACGTGCGTCCGCTCGTCGGAGCGGATGAAATCGGCGATGTGGGCGAGCACGGTGTCGTTCTCTTCACGGGCCTTGTCGATGAGGCTGTTGATGGTCTTGAGCACGCCGACTTCGCCGAAGAGGTTGATCTCGGCCATGGCGAAGGCGGGTTCCATGGGCCCGCGGCAGGTGGAACCGGTCAGGCGGTTCGGCAGTTCGTAGGGGTCGTAGCCGGAAGCCATCATGGCGCGGTGACCGATTTCCGTGTGGCGGGCTTCGTCCCAGGTAATTCGCGCGAGGTCATACTCGGCTTTGAAGTCCAGGAATCGGATATCCCAGAGGAAGGTGCCGAAGGCCTCAATGGCGTCGACCTCATCGCGTTGGGTGCGGATAAAGCGCAGGCGCATGTTTTCGTAGGCGTCTTTTGGGAAACGTTCCTTCCCGTCGGCCACGTCGTAATCGCCGGTATGGTGGAAAGTGGTGAACCGGGCATCCCGTTGCGGCACGGTGTTGCGTTCGTAAGGCTTTTCATCGATACGCAGTTTAGAGGGCGGCGCGGTAGGCGCGTCCGCGCCGGTGATCCCGCCGATGCTGGTCAGCAGTTGCTGCAAGTGCCAACGCCAGGCGGTCAATCGGCTTTCGGGGATACCGCCATCGATGTACGCGGCGATCGCCTGTTCGGCCCATTCGAGCATGGGTTCGTAGTCGAGGAGCACCCGCTGCATGGCACGAATCGTCGGGGCATCCGTAATGCTATCGGTGTTGTCGATGTGGTGGCGATACGCAATCGTCAGGGCGCGGCCGGCGACTTGATGCACGCCCACCAGCAGCTCTGGCGTATCCGCAGCGGAAAGCATCTCGTCGACGAAGCGATCGATATCGTCGTTCCGGTACGCGTCGATGGTCTTGAGGCTCTTCTCTTGCTCCGTCAGCCGGGTGCGGAGCGTGTTCGCGGCGTCGGCGTGGTAGAAGATGTGGCGTCCGGTCTCGAGTTTGACCTCGAATTCCGGGATCGCAAGGGTCCACGATCCCAGCGCCTGTGCCAGACGCCGCTCGAAGTAGAAGAACCGCAACAGGCGACGGGCGTTTTCCTCCACGGTGTACCGGCCGCCCATGTTGCGACGGTCGCGGGGGAACCGGTAGGGAAAGGCGCGACGCCGTTCGGCGGCCGCTTCGCGGCTCTCATCAAACGAAACGACCGGATACCGCGTGGTTGGCGGTACGGACGGATTGGAATTGCCATTGCCCGACATGGTTGAACCCTCCACACTCGACTGGTTGCAGTGACCTTGCGCGCTTGCAGCTTTGGCGCGCTACGATCAGCATAGAACGAACACGGGGTGCGGCGCAATGGACACGAGCCCGCCTGCGAAGGCACTATAACGCCACTTGATACGGTGTCACCCCATGGGAAGGAGGGATCGCCATGCGCAAGTGCTTCTGTTTCATCCTCATTGTCACGATCTTTCGACTCCTGCCACTAACCGCATCCGCAGAGGAGAAGGCCGTCCTTTGGCCGGAACGCATCCAGGCAACCTACTCGCCGAAACCGGACCCGACGGAGTTAGGTCCTGAGGAGGCGGCCGCCAAGGAGTTGGCGGAGAAGCTGGACACCCACGACTTGCTCTATACGGGAAAAGTGGTTGTCGATAAGAGCCGGGAGATGCTGCAACCGGTGGAACGCGTGGCGATGCACAACGGCTCGAAGTACGTCATCGCGAAGACACCGCCGGAGATCGAGTTTGGCGTGATCCCGGCGACGCCGCACTGGTTTCCCGAACCAGTCGACGACCACCACCGCGCCATGTGGGCGAACTGGGGGCAGTCCGCGTACTACCCGGTGACGGACAAATTCTACTGCTCGATGGGCGACAACGGCAGTTACAACGCGCACCTCTATATCGTCGAATACGATCCCGCGACGAAGACGATGACGATGTCGCCGGAGATCAATGAAGTGCTCGGGCGCTCCGACGAGGTCTTCGGCGAAGGCAAGATTCACGGCAACCTCGAGTTTATGGACGGACCCAATCTGTGGTTCTGCACGTACTGGTCGAAGTATCCCGAACCGAAACCAGAGGACTGGGACACGGGGTATCTCGGCGGCCACGTCATGTCGTACAACGTGGAGACCGGCGAGTTCGTGGACTACGGGGTGCCCATGCCGCGCGCGTCGTGGCCATCGGCGCGGCTCGACGTGAAACGGCGCATGATTTACGCGGCGGGGTACTGGCCGAACTTCCTGTCCTACGATGTGGATGCGCGCCGGCCGATCTACGCGGGGCAGTTGCCGGAAGAGCTGAAGTGGTCGAACCGCGTGATGATGATCGACGACGCGACCGGCATGCTTTACACGTCGAATCAGGATCCCTCCGATCCCGAATGCAACCTCATCAAGTACGACTACACGAAGAACCGTTTTGA
Source organism: Candidatus Hydrogenedentota bacterium (assembly GCA_023384315.1). Lineage (GTDB taxonomy): Bacteria > Hydrogenedentota > Hydrogenedentia > Hydrogenedentales > SLHB01 > JAHDWY01. Next base: position 4,020 of record JAHDWY010000333.1, read on the forward strand.
ATTGCTCGACGCGCCCATGCCGGCGGACGAGATTGGTGAGGACCACACGATTGCGGTCATGCGCGGGTGCACTCCGAAACGCGGCACGGACGGTCTGCTCCATGGCATCACAAGCAATGGGCAGGTCTTTTCCTTCGACCCCGACGCGGTGAAGGTACGCGACCTCGGCTACGGATGGCCAGGCGAAGAACGATACACCACATCTATCGAACGTAGTCCCGGCGGCCGCTACCTCTACTACGTGCCCGGCGCCCATGGCCACGGTTGCCGCGACGGCTCCCCCATTATGCAGTACGACCTGCAAACCGGCCAACGAAAAGTGCTGGCGTTTGTTGCGCGGTATTACTGGGAGAAATATGGCTACGTGCCCAGCGGCACCTTCGCCATCAAGCTCGACGACGCCGGGGAACGGCTCTTCATCATCTGGAACGGGGGCTACTTCGACGAAGAAGCAGCCTTCGGGGAAGCACGGACCTCGCTCTTCAAGCATAACGCGATCATGTTGATTCACATTCCGGAGAGCGAGCGAGAGGAGTAGCGATTAGGACGAGTGGAGGCAATGCGGCGCGAGGTATAGTTCAATTGCTTCGCGAATGTTCGCCATGGCTTCGTCTTCGGTGTTGCCCGCCGAGACGCAGCCCGGCAGTTCCGGACACCACACGGCGTACTCGCCAGTTTCTGAATCCAACTCGACGACAACGCGCCAGTTCATGGATGATCTCTCCCATCATTGATAGCACCGGCCCTTTTTTAATTGTACCAGATCACCGAGTACTCGACGAGCGCCGAAAGAATGCCAGCGCGGTTCTTCACACCATCCGTCGTTGAACGGCCTTCTGCCCGTCGGGCGCGGGTGTGAATAGGTCGGCTTCGGTCAGGCCGAGATCACGGGCCATGTTCAGGGAGTAGTCGAGCAGGCCCATCTTGGGATACCGGCCGTTGGAGCCGAAGGAGAACTTGAGGCCGGCAGCTTTGGCCTGTTCGAGCCAGGGGCGTTTGGGCAGGTTGAAGCCGGAACTGATCTCGATGGCGATGCCGTGTTTGACGGCCGCCTCGACTACGCGCCCTACGCGCGCTTCGGTCCACAGGCGGTCGTAGTCGGCCGCAAAGGATTCGGGGAGCCACGAGACGTTGGCGAGGATGTCGATGGGCATGCGCTCCATGTTCTCGACGTACCAGTCGACGTAGCGGTCCATGAAGGTCGCGGGATCGCCGATATCGAGATCCGGTTCCCACATCTTCTGGCGCTTTCCGCCGATTCCGGGCCAGGTCATCATATCGGTGAGCACGTAATCCAACCGCGCCAGTGTGTCGCGCGAGAAGCAGTCCATCCAGTCGATCCACTCGGCTTGAACGCCCTTGTATACCGGCTTGCCGTCGAGCATGGCGAGGTAGGCTTCAAGCTCGGTGTCATTGCTGAGCACTACGGGATACAGGTTCTCCTTAGTGCCGGCGTGTTCGACAATGCCGAACTTAACGTTGCGCTCTTCGGAGAGACGAACCACGTCGTCGATCGTGCTGTTGTCCAGGTGCACGTGGAGATCCGTGAACGGAAGGGCGGCACCAGCGTCGTCCTGCGCGACGGCAACGCATGCGGACGCGGCCATCGCGCTCCACGCCAGGAAATCGCGACGAGACAAACTGAAAGACATATAGCTCTCCCCCGATAGAGCCGGACGAC
>JAHDWY010000334.1:0-956 GCA_023384315.1 Candidatus Hydrogenedentota bacterium
CGGTCATGTTTTCCTACGAATTCCCGATGATCGCGGCACAGACGTCAATCTACGCCTACGAACTCAGCGGTGACCCCGCGTCATTGGAAAGCGCACAACATTGGGCGGAGAACATCCGGTCCAACCTGCCCCCGCAGATTGGACGCCGATGGAAAAAGGAGCTGCTGGAATGCCTGCCCGAAGCGGAACAAACCGGCGGCACCTACGCGGAAAACTACGGCCGCGCGATTTCCTTCTTCCTCCACCTGCACTACGCGACAGGAGACCCAGCGGAACTCGATACTGCAACAACGCTTGCCCATGAAGCCATCGACAAACTCTACGTCAACGGCTGGTTCAAAGGTCATCCGGCGAAGCCCTATTACGAGTCCACGGATGGCGTCGGCCTGTTATTGTACGCGTTGCTGGAACTAAGCGAATACCCGAAACGCATGCCAGGGAATTTTTAGTGGGATCTCGCCGGATCAATAATCGCCGTGCGCGACCACGTGATATACTCAGCTTGGGGCGTATCAAAACTGGGGCTCGCAGTGTTTTAGGGGACCTGCCATGTGCTCACTTGGTTTACAACGCCCGTTTGCGCTGTTCGGTCTAATCCTTCTCGCGTGCGGTTGTCTGCCGGTACCCAGCGCCGGTGATGGCCCGGACCTATCTACGCTTTCGACGGCATTCATAGAGGTGCCCGATCCCCTTTCAGGAGAAAACCCTCCCTATCCCCTGCTCGACGCCCCGCCGCCCGACGCAGGTCAATCCGTTGACGACGGACGATTCGGAACGGCCCAAGTCCGGGTCACCGGTGAATCCGGTATCCGCCATGAGTACTCCCGATTCGATCCGTTCAACGCGGACGGCAATTATGTACTGCTCATGGCCCTTGCCGATGGCGCGTGGCGGGTTTATCGAACGGACCAATTGCCATACGACCGGCAGGAGAACCTGGTCCGCGAAATCTCCGG
>JAHDWY010000334.1:966-5697 GCA_023384315.1 Candidatus Hydrogenedentota bacterium
ATGTGATCTGGGCGACGGACGAGTTCCGCATCCAGAAGATTGACGTGTCCACGGGTGAATCCACTACGGTAAAGGACTTCCGCGACGATTTGGTGGTGGGTCCCATCATCAAGGGCGAACCCGACCTCTATCGCATCACCATGAAGGACGAAGGCGAAGCCTCGCTGGATCGGCGCTACTGGGCCTTCTTAATGCAGGGGATGAACGAGGACTATCGGGCGAGATACCTCTTCGTCTGGGATCTTCAGGAAGACCGGGTGCTTGGCACCTTCAAGCTCGCGCCCGATCAATCGCGTATCGACTGGGTGGGAATGTCGCCAAAGGGCAATTGGGTTCTCATAGGTTCCGACTTCGACAACGCCGCGCCGCTTGCGGGACTGGTGATGGCGAACCGCGAACTGAATTCATTCCAACAGATCCACACGACCACCGGCCATGCGGATGTGGGGTTGGACGTCGCGGGCAACGAAATCATCGTTATGCAGAATGCGCAGACCGACTACGTGGATTTCATCCGCCTGGATACGAACACGCACGCCGTAGTCAGCGAAGAAGACTACCCCGGCAGCGGCCACACCCGGTTAATGCGCTTGTTCTACGCCTCCGACTCGCCGCAAGGTCTCAACAGCGGTGTGCACGTGTCCTGCAACTGTCCAGGCTGGTGCGTCGTTTCCACCACCACCGACGAAGGCGCGCCCGAACAAAACTGGCTGGACCGGACAATCACGTTGGTGCGACTCGATTCCATTCAACCGCGGGTCTTTTACCTGGCCAAAGTCTACGGCACGCGGGGCAGCTACTGGGAGGAAACCCACGCGACCATTTCCTGCGACGGCTCGCGCGTCGTCTGGGCCACCAACTGGAACACCAACGTCGGTCAAGACAAAGTGTGGTTGATGGAATTGCGCATCCCGTCGCCATAACCACCGGGAGGTTCACGACAATTCAGTTGGCGGGGAAAAACGCCGCCCCGCCTTCGACACGCTCGACGGTGACAAACACGAGGGTCCGGTCGTCCCGAAGGTCATCGTGCAGCACGTACGCCGACGTCTCGCCGTTCTTGACCGGTTGCCGGTACCAGCAATTGCGTTCGACCAGTCGCGGCAACCGCGATTCATCGGACACGAAGAACTCGATCGGCGTGGGCCGCGCCGATGAAGCCTTGCGCGTCATCTTGATTGCCGGAGGCCATTCGAGAGCGCGCTCGACCAACGCGATGTCGAGCACGATGTCCTCGCCGGCGCTCGTGCAGGCCACCCGCGCGCCGACCATGATTCCGCTCCAAACCGGTTCGGCTTCTTCCGTTTCGACCCCGTTGCTATCGACATATCGAAGCTCTTCCGTGGATGTGTCAGCAATGAACGCGGGTTTGCCCGGACCGTTCGATGCCATGAACTGACCAATTAGGGTAGTCCGGTCCGTAAACATATCGAAGACGTTGCTCATCTGATCGCGATGCGGTGCTGGATTGATATCCAAACTTGACGGATCCGATGTCCCGCCGTCGCCAAGTCCTCCCCCACCGAAACCGCCGCCGAATCCTCCCCGTCCCGAATTGGAGGAGCCGCCCTGATTTGGCAGGACCACCTTGAATAGCGTCTTCGAAGTATCGTCCGCATCTGTCAGGCCGGCAAGGGTGGTCACGCGAGGCGCGGAAAGCAGCTCCAGTTCATTCATACTGTTCAGTGCATCAAACGCTTCCGAGTCGAATTGACCCACCGGTATCCATTCATCCGAGTCCGGCAAACGGATTGCCGAGACCCGCCGGCCGTTCCCCGAGATAGGTTCGACATTCTCGTCGAACTTGATCCATTCGTCGAGGTTCGCGGAGGCGGGTACACGTATGAACTTATTTTCTATCGAAAATTGTATCGGCGTGGCTGGCGGCGGCACCGTGGCCGGTTCCGCAGAGGGTTCATCCGTCAACGCGCGCAGGAACAGCAGCACGACCTGGGGCGCTGATTCCGGTTCCTCTTTGAGCGTGAACACCGTGCAGCACCATTGGTCCAGCGAGGAATGAACGATGAAATTCGACCAAGTGGTCTTGTCGTCCTGTCTCGGCGGGCCCACGTCGAGGGAGACGCCATCAATAGGTTGCCGCGCACCGGGGCGGGTCGCGTGTGCCCAAATCCGGGTCTGCCCATAACCGGCTTGGCGAAAGCTGAACTCGATGCCCTGCTGCGCATAGCCAATCTTCCGGTCGAAACGGCCGTCGCTTCGGGGTTCCAAGTACTCGAAGGGGATATCCTGGCCCACGTAGAGCTGCCCACCCTGCGCAACGGGGATGGTATTCTCCCCGCCCGACACACCAGGTCGCCCCAACAAGTCGGAGCCGTCCCACTGGTTCGGGGGCGTCATGGCGGCCAACTTCAAACCAGCCGGTATTTGCTCAGGGTCAAACGCGGACGCATCTGGCGGTTCGCCCAGGTAGGCCGTGATGGCATCGTACATCTCACCCGACAGGGGCAAGTCGATGCGAAACATCTTGACTTCGTACTCCGCCGGCAACGCAGCATGAGCGGCGATCAAGGCAACCGCAACACGAGTGAAACGAATCATGCATTAACTCCCCTGTTCTCGGACCGTGACGCTGGTCAACAGAATGGAACCGTCGTCCGAACGGCTGACGGATGCAAGCCAATCTCCCGGCTTCAGTTGGATATTTGTCTGAAACGTCTGCGTACGTATAGAGGGTTTGCCGACGTCCAGCGTAGCCAATCCGCTGACGGGTTCCCGCGCTCCGGATTCGCGCAGGGTGCTGTCAATCTTCATGCTTAATGCACCTTCCATGGCGGAGGACGGAGTCAACGTACAGGCAAAGGTATACCCGACGAACTCATCCAGGGTGTGCAGTGAATAGGCCCCGTCTTCATCCGCTTCGAAATACTGGGCGCCCTCATCGCCGATACGGATTTCCGCGCTTTCGCCGATTGGCAACAGGATGGCCGGGCTCGCGACAGTCTGGATCAATGCGCGGGATTCGTCCGTGACGCCGTCACGGCTCAGGCCGCTTTCGTCGAGCAGCCACGACTCGCCGTGGACCCGGAGCCGAATCTCAGATCCGAACGCATGACCGATATGCTCTCCGGCTTGCGGGAGCAACTCGAGTCGACCATTAGTCTCGACCTGGAGTGAAGGCTCCGAAGTCGTAGAGGCGAGAATCCGCGACACATGCACTTCGACCCGATAGATGGCGGCGGAACCCGATCCCGCGAGATCTGCTTGCGGCACGCTGTCGGCGCGGGCATCACTGGCGGCCGCAACCAGACAAGCGACATAGAAGGCTTTCAACGTGGCGCTCATATGCTATCTCCTGTTCTGCTTTCCCGACCAAGCGTAGATGGCGACACTTCGATGACGTAGTTGCCGCGTTCCGCGGGGGCTGGGTGCGACTGCACCGCCCCTTGCACGGCGCGCTGAAACTCCGGCGTCGCGGGCACGATATAAACGGTCCGGGTCGTCTCGACCGGCGTGGACGGCGCCACGTCTTGCTTCCCGCCATACAGATAGCCGAACACCACGGCCAACAGACAGGCCGCAGCCCCCTGCCACAACGGGATCGGCCTCCGGTACCATACGCGCCGCCATTCGGACTCGAGGAAAAGCCGATCCATTCTCCGTTCGTGCCGCGCATCGGGCGACGCCGCGGGAATCGCTTTCAATTCGCGTTCCAGGTCCTTCATTCGTTTTCTCCTCGCATGAGGACTCGTAGTTTTTCGAGTCCACGGCGGTACCACGATGCCGCCGTATTGATGGACACGGATCGCGTTGCCGCAATCTCGTGGAAGGTCATTCCACTGTAGATCTTGAGCATGATGCTCTCCCGCTCGTCGTCAGACAGGGTCAGGAGCAGGTCAGCCAATTGGTGCTGCAACTCCGGATCGTGACCGTTGTTTCGCGATTCATCGATGGCGAATGGGGAATCGTGCAACGATTCGCGAGCGCGCGCCCGGTGCTCGTCGATGGCCGCGTTTCGCACACAGCGGAACACATAAGGCCGCAACTCGCGTGGCAAACTCCACGTCTTCAGCATCTTGCCGAAGGCCGTGTGGATGGCGTCCTCCGCCGCCTCCCGCGAACGCGTCAGGGCTAGCGCGTAGGTGTACAATTCGTTACGATTGGCTTCATAGAACCTCCGCAACGTTTCTACATGGTCCTCGCTCATTCCCCTCCGCTTGGGTCGCCTTATCCCCGTTTCATCATCCTACACCCTATCCACGCACAAATCGGCCTGCTTTGTGCGCTGTGTCCCAAATCCGTCGTCCAAATCGGCGGCGCCATGTCTATTTGGTACAATCTCGCGACGAAATCACCGGTACGCTTACGCGACCTCCTGCAACTTGATAAGGAATCACCGCGATGAACGCCGCCCGAAGGACCTCCAGAATACCGATTCCAACATGCCTCATCCTGAGTCTCGCGCTGACAGGCTGTCCGCTTGTGCCTCCTGCGACTGACGCGCGACTGGAGGCGGCATTTCGCGCGGCGGTCCTCGATGCGGAACTGGCGGAGCCGGACGAAATCTGCCGATCGCTGACCGCGATTACTCCGCACGAGGACTCCTTGGTTTGGGAAGGAGCTTCCGGCGAATCGAGGGTACTGGTGGTCACCTGGACGTCGTGGACCGGATACGACGACCAGGTGGGCAAGTCAATTCCCGTGGCCGATTTGGTGAAATCCATCGAAACCGAGCGGGACACGTGGGTGACCTTGGCCCCGCAGATCCAGGAT
>JAHDWY010000335.1 GCA_023384315.1 Candidatus Hydrogenedentota bacterium
CCGGACCCGCGCCGCCGCCGAGTGGGGGATACTCATAGTTCAGAACTAGGATATGGACGCGGTCGCTTCCACACTCTACTTTCCCGAATCCCAAGCCCCCTCTTTAAGGTTTTAAGATCTCGTGCAGGGTGTTGCGAAAAGTCCCCCTTTGAAGGGGGATTAAGGGGATGTTCCCTCAAATTGACCAAGAATGCATTGAACGAATTTCAAACTCAGCACCTGGACCTTACTTCGATCCGCCAAGACCGCCAAGCACCCGCCCGAATAACGTCTTGGTCAGGGAACCCCCACGGGGACGCCTGGGCAGCCCCGACGGAACGTGCCAGCTCGACGCAACCCGGCTCAACTGATTCCGAACGCCCGCTTGGTCGAGCCAGCCGTACCCTCCGCATCCGAGCAGATGAAGCAGACGGCCGAACTCTGCCTCTTCCCACTTAGGCGTGCCGCGGCGGGTGAGCGCGCGCCGGATGCGGCGCTGGTTGTCCGACCCGTCTTCTGGGGCGGACGCGCCATAAGGGGTATGGAGCTGAAGGAACTGCTCGAGATAAGGCGAAGCGCCTGCGTCCCATTCAACCGGGCTGCGGTCCTCCAGTTCCCAGTCCAGGGACCACAGTCGAATCGCGCCATCCCGGCAGATGGACGCCGCGAAGCGGCCATCGAGACTGAGGCAGACGACCTCGATGCTTTCGTTGTGCCCTTCAAAGGAGTGAACTGGCTCGCCGGTTTCCAGGTTCCAGAGACGAGGTGTTGTGTCGCGCCCTCCGGACAGGACAAACCGGCTGTCCGCGCTGATAGACACGGACTGCACCGTATCGGTATGCCCGTCGAAAGACCGGACCAACGTTCCCGAAGAAAGATCCCAGAGCTTCACTTCTCCGGAGCGGCCCCAAATGGTGCCGCTGCCGGAACATGCGTACAGGCCATCCAGGCTGAAGGTTGCGCAACGAATGGGCTGCGTGTGTCCGGTCAGCGTCGCGAGGCATTTGCCGGTACACAGCTCCCACACGTGAAGCGTTTTGTCCTCGCCCGCTGATAGCAGCAACCGCTCGTCGGGGCTCCATTGCACCACGTTGACATCCGCCGTATGCCCCTGAAATGTGCCCATGCAACGCCCAGTCGCCACATCCCAGATGCGTACGACCCGGCCGCTCGCCGTCGCCGCGTATCGGGCATCCTTGGTGAGGTCCACGGAGTTAACCATCTCCGGCTGCCGCTCGAAGGTCTGCATGAGGCTTCCGCTCTGAGCGTCCCAAAGCTTGATGTCCCAGCCGCCGGTCAGCGCGCGAGTACCATCGCCGCTGATGCACGCGCTCATGACGTCTCCGGCTTCACGGTCGAACTCGCAATGGATCTCCGCCTTTCCCAGATCGTACAACTTCAGCGCGTTTTCCTCGTCCACGACCAGGGCGTGCCGGGCATTGGGCGTAATGCAGGCGATCTTTATCGTCCCGGCTTGTTGGGCCAGCCCTTGCTCTTCCCAAGCGCCTTGAAAGTGAACCCGCGGCAGCCGCGTGTACAACGACCGCCACTCATGCATGGCGTCCGGCGTGCGGCGGTGTCCCGGCTGGGCGCGCGCGGTGCGCAAGTGTCTGGCCGCTTCGGTGAACTGTCCGTGCCGCATCGCCGATTGGCAGAGGCGTAGCGCATCGTCGAACGCCTTGCTGGTCGATATGGCCACTTCGCTCGCCACGGCTTGGCAGATTAGCGTCGGAGCGGTGACGGGATTCGGCGCACCCCCCGTAAACCAGACGCCCGCGGTACTATCCTCGCCACCCGAGGCGGCATGCTGTCCGTTCCGGCTGATCGTTACCGAAGTGACCGCGCTGGTATGACCTGGGAAGGTATTCAGGCACCGGCCTTTCGCCGTGTCCCACAGTCGAACGGTCCGATCCCGGCTTCCTGTTACCGCGAACCGCCCGTTTCCAGACAGTGCAACAGACAACACCGGACCCTGATGGCCGGAGCACGTTGCGACACATTCGCCCGAGGCTGGATGCCAGATCTTCGCAAGTCCATCTCGACCACCCGAGCATGCGAACCGTCCATCCTCATTGAGCGCGAGCGAAGTGACCGCCCCAGCGTGTCCGTTGACGACGTGTGTGCACCGGTGACCTGCAACGTCCCAGACGCGAATCGCGCCGTCCTGCCCTCCGGAGACAGCAAGAAGTCCCGCGCTATCGGCCGCCAGCGCCGTGACGGGTCCCCGGTGTTCCTCGAACACGTCCACGCACGCCGCGCCGTCAACGTCCCAGATGCGAATCGTACCGTCTGAACTCGCTGAAATCGCCCGGCGGTCGTCCGCGACCAGTGCGACGCCTTCCACCGTGTCCCGATGGCCTTCGAATACGCGCAGTTGTTCGCCGGTCGCGATGTCCCACAGACGAATCGTGCGATCCCGGCTGCCCGAAATCGCGCGGGTGCCGTCCGGGCTGATAGCGACGCAGGTAACGGAGTTCTGGTGGCCTTCAAACGTCCCCACACAAGCGCCTGTGCCGGCGTCCCATAGCTTCAAAGTGTTGTCCGCGCTGCCGGTCACGATGGACTTGCCGTCCCGGCTGAACGCGATGGCGCTCAACGAATCTTGATGTCCCTTCAGCCAGCGAACCATAGTGCGCGTGAACGGAACGCACTTCTGCGCCACAGACACCATCGCCGCCACCTCTTTGCGGCCCTGTGCCACCGCATCGACGGACTGGAGTGCCTTCGTTGCTGCGGCATAATTCCCGTGTTCGATTTGCGCCAGCGCTAACGTGTATTGCGGCAGCCACTCGCCGGGATGGAACTTAACGATCTCCTGCAACCGGGACAAGACCGCCTCATCGGTCATCCGGCCCGCGCGCCACCGTTCCATGCAGAGGTTGTACGTCGATTCGGGGTGATGAGGATCCGTCATCAACGCCCGTTCCCACGCATGTTCTGCGTGAGCCGTTTTGCTCAAGTCCAGTAGAGAAACCGCCCGGTTGTTCAAGCTGTCGGCCAGGGCCATGGCGGGCTTCGGACGCTGCCGTGGATACGAGGACCCGAGTACCTGGCGGTACGCTTCCTCCATGGTCGCCGCGACTTCGTTCATATCCTTCGGACGCAGTTCCGGGTCGAATTGAAAACATCGCCCCAGCAGCTCCGCGATGATCGCTGGCATGGGTAACAGCCGCTTATTCGCTCGTGACTGCTCCAGGAACCGGGCCAGCGTGTCCGGACCGTCCGTGCCGCGCCTCCAAATGACCTTCACGGTGAAAGCCTGGAGAATGCACAACGCCCAACTCCAGATGTCGGTCTTGAGTGTCAACTTGTCCCGGTTAGCCTGTTCGGGCGAACAGTAGATGCGCGTCATGCCCACATTCGTGACGCCATCCCCTACCGCAACTTCTTCCGGCGTTCCCGTGGCCAGCACCCGCGCCCTCGCCAGACCAAAGTCCGTGACCTTCGCGGTCTCATCCGTTGTCATCAGCACGTTCGCGGGTTTGACGTCTTGGTGGACAAGCCCCCGATCGTGCGCGTGCTGCAACCCCCAGGCCATCTGAATCCCGATGTCGCAAATACGCTCCAGAGCTTTCTTAGGGCCCCCTTTATAAATGCGCCCCTCGTCAATGAAGTCCCAAAGAGATCCCCCGTCGACAAATTCCGCGAACACCCGAGGGATGCCTCCCAACCGGCGCACGTAATAGCAGCTCACAATATTGGGGTGGAGCCAGAGACTCACCCACGTCTCGCATTCCCGCTCGAAATTCATCGCGCCCTCACGCTTCAGGAGCGTCCGGGCCTTCGGGCTTTTCACCGCGAGCGGCATATCCCACCCACGGTGGTAGACCTTGAATACCTTGCCCATTCCGCCCTCGCCGAGGACATCGAGCACTTCGTAAAGATTCAGGACCACGTCTCCCGGCTTCCAATCCACCGGCACGCCGTCGTCCCCCACGCGCGCCTCCATCAACTGCTCGGCCTCGGCGGAATGCTCATCGGTCATGGGGACAACGGTATTGGCATCCGCAACGACATCCCGGCCGCATCGTGGGCATTGACCGGACTGGCCGACTTGCGTCTCATCGACCGTCAGGTGCTTTCCGCACTTGCAGGTGAGCACATAGAGGCGTGGCGACATAGATTCCTCGGGTGTAACGATTCGCAGCCGCAGTCAGTTCACCGCAGGTCGGCTAACACGAACGACATACGGCGTAGAGCCGATTATACCAGTGAAGGGGATAGAACGGGAATCAACACGATATGTTGCGATCCACGCGACACTCGAGGAGAATGTCCCGGGTTACAGCAACCCGGCGGAGGAAGATGATCGTGGACCGATCTCCATGTCTGGTCGCCATCGCCGGCGCGTCGTGTGCCGGAAAAACATCAATTGCGGCAGCTCTCACGGCGGCGTTGCCGCCGGATTCATGCTCGGTTTTGGCGATGGATTCCTACTACCGCGATCTTTCCCACCTTCCAGAGCCGGAGCGGGCCACGGTGAATTTCGATCATCCCGACGCCTGGGAATGGCCCCTGCTCCGAAGCCACCTCATGTCGTTGACCAACGGCCGAGCCGTCCAGGTTCCCGAGTACGATTTCACTCATCATGCTCGAACCGGCCGCTGTACCCGCCTGGAAGCGCGGCCCTACCTCGTTCTGGAGGGACTGTTCGCCCTGCGGGATCAAAGTATTCGCAGCCGGTGCACCGTATGCGCGTTCGTGGACACGACCGAAAAGACGGCTTTCGAGCGGCGGGTTACGCGCGACGCTCGCGAGCGTGGCCGCACACCGCAATCCGTGGTCGCCCAATTCGGGTCCCACGTACTTCCCATGTACGACCTGCACATCTTGCCCACGCGTCAGCACGCAACGATAATTCTCGACGGCGCCGATCCCCCCGAGCAATCGGCACTTCGTATTCTGGAATGCCTGCCGAAGTTGCCAAGCGCACCCTGAAACCGACTGCCAAGTGTGCTGAGATTCAAGCCCTTCTCATTGGCTCTACGCAATCCGATGTTCAAAGTCCCCCTTCGAAGGGGGATTTAGGGGGATGTTTCCTGGGATGACCTCAACTATATCGAATCCACTACACTAGCCGGAGAATGCTTGCATGACCGGCCGGGCGATCCAATACGTCGGCGTCGTCACATTCAGAACGTAGGCAATGGTGGCGGCCGTTTGATACACATCGACCGGATCCGTGATTTCCAGGCCTTCGGCGACCCCCGGTCCCGCAACGATCCACGGAATCTCGATCTCCTCCATCGTGGATCCGCCGTGGCCCGTCCCCTTCCCGCCATGGTCGGAGGCAACGATCACCAGCGTACTGCCAGTGATGCCCGCTTGCTCGACGCCCTGAACGACCTGCCCGACATACCCGTCCGCTTCTTCGACGGCTTTCACGTACTCAGGGGATCCCCATCCGTGACCGTGCCCCGCGTGGTCGACATGGTCCAAGTGGATGAAGGTTAGCGTGGGCTGATTTTCGACGAGGTACTCCACCGCGCGTTGCGTGGTGACCTCCGGCCCCTTCGTGTCGGCGCTCCAATCCACCACGTCATGCTCGAACAAGCGGCCGAACCCGCTCCAGTCGTAGAACACGGCAAGGTGCGACTCAGGCCGGGCCTCGCGCAACACCGCGAAGATCGTTGGGAAGATCCCGCCTGGGCCCGTTGTGGTTGGCGCGATCTCAACCTGGTCCGGCTCCCAATCATTCGACGTGATGCC
>JAHDWY010000336.1 GCA_023384315.1 Candidatus Hydrogenedentota bacterium
TTGGTCGCTCCGCGAATGGTAAGGCTTGATCGCACCGGTCTCGATTAGGGACCATCTTACAGACCATCAAAGCCGATGCCAAACCGGAAGAACATCCCCCTTGATCCCCCTTCAAAGGGGGAGTTTCGCTACTCGAAGTCGCGGTTGTGCTGTTGGCTCTAGCCTACCGTGTGGGATTCTGATCAATGCGATCGCGCCGCGAAGCGTGCGCCGTTTTCCCCCTTTGAAGGGGGCAGGCCTGAAGGGCCGAGGGGGATGTTCCATCTGTCGCGTAGACCTTGTATGGTGGTAGGACCCGTAATCGAAGGGAGAAGACCGTCATGAAATTGAGCCGCCGTGAGTTCATCGGAACCGCTGTCGCGGGCGCGTGCATCGCTTCGGGATGCGCAACGACGACTCCATCACGCAAATCCACTGCCCGCCCAAACGTCGTGCTCGTCATGGCGGACGACCAGGGCTGGGGTGACATGGCCTACAACGGCCATCCCGTGTTGCAGACGCCCCACTTCGATGCGGCAGCCGCGGCGGGTCTGCGGTTCGACCGGTTCTACGCCGCCGCCCCGGTGTGTTCGCCCACGCGCGGCAGTGTCATGACCGGACGGCACCCGAACCGCTTCGGCTGTTTCAGTTGGGGGCACACGCTGCGTCCGCAGGAGATCACCGTCGCCGCTGAAGTCCGCGGGCTATGTGACCGGCCACTTCGGCAAATGGCATCTCGGGCCCGTCGAGAAAGGCAGCCCCGTGAATCCCGGCGCGAGCGGGTTCGACGAATGGCTGTCCGCGCCGAACTTCTTCGACAACGATCCCATCCTCAGCCGCGAAGGCGTCGCGGAACCCAAGCCGGGCGAGAGTTCGATGGTCACCGCGGACGCGGCCATCGACTTCATGCGAAAACACGCCAACGGCGAGCAGCCCTTTCTCGCCGTCGTGTGGTTCGGCTCGCCCCACAACCCCCACCAGGCGACGGACGAATTGAAGGCCTTGTATCCGAACGAGGAGGCGCAGTTCCAGAACTTCTACGGCGAAATTACGGGGATGGACCGCGCCTTCGGCAAATTGCGCGAAGAACTGCGGACCCTCGGCATCGCGGACAACACGATCTTCTGGTATTGCAGCGACAACGGCGGGCTGCGCAAACTCGGCTCTACCGGCGGGCGCGGACACAAGAGCCAGCTCTACGAAGGCGGCCTTCGCGTGCCCGCGATCCTGGAATGGCCACAGAAGATCCCCGCGAACCGGGTCACGAACATCCCCTGCAACACCGCGGACATCTATCCCACGCTGCTCGACATCCTCGGCATCGAGATGCCGAACCAGCCGCGACTCGACGGCATCAGTCTCGCCCCATTGATCACACGCGATATGACCACACGCCCGGAACCCATGGGATTCTGGGTCTACCCCGAAAAGGGCATCAGCACCCCGAGCAAAGAACTCATGCAGGAACTCTACGACGCCCAACAGGCCGGCAAAGAAGTCGCCCACCCCGACATGCTCTGTCTGGACGCAGGAGAGATTAAGACCACTTACTCCGAAACCGACCTGCCCGGCCATTCCGCCTGGCTCGACTGGCCCTGGAAGTTGCACCGGATTCCGAAAGAGGGAGCGGAGAGCGAGTTCACATTCGAACTCTACAACCTCGAATCCGATCCCGGCGAAACAACCGACCTGGCCCTATCCCAAGCCCCACGCGTACAGACCATGAGCGCCGCCCTGAAAACCTGGCAACAATCCGTAGTCCGAAGTCTCAACGGACAAGACTACAAATAAATCGATCCCCCTATGGACTGCGGTCCCTCAGGACTGCATTTCCCAAGCACATTCTCGGAGACCTAACCTGATCCGAGGATGCAGATTACCTCCATTCATCGAGCCGCACACAGAGTCCCAAATTTGTTCATCGATCGGGACAACAAGCCATTCCTTCCGCCAGAACAACACTCGCCTTGCTATTTGCATCAAACAGTGATAGCTTTGATCGCGAAGGTATTTGGAGGAGCAGCGATGCCACTTTTCGTTGTCGTGATATTCGCCGCATGCCTCGCTTCATTCGGCTGCTCCGAGAAGTTGACACCATCCCCAAAGGAGTACGCCCAGGTCACGTTCGACGACTCGATCGAAGTGTTGATCGCGGAAGCGGAGCGAGGCAACGCCGATGCCCAGTATTACCTGTCTACCAAATACTCCGGCGGAGTCGGGGTTGCCAAAGACGAGAAGGAGTCCTTCAAGTGGCGGCGCGTGGCTGCAGAGCAAGGACACCTTCACGCTCAGACCTCTTTGGGCCTCGCTTATCTTGACGGCGCCGGCGTCGAAATGAATTACCAGGAGGCGATTCGTTGGTTTCAAACAGCCATTGAACGGGGCGATGTGGAAGCCAACGTGTACCTGGGCCGAATGTACGCGGACGGCAAGGGTGTTGCCGAAGACGATGAGAACGCAGTCAGCCTGTTTCGTTTAGCCGCCGATAGCGGCTCGTCACTAGGCCAATTCGATCTCGGCATGATGTACGCGCGTGGCGATGGAGTCGCCAAAAACCAAGAGGAGGCGTTGCGCCTGTTCGAGGAAGCAGCCCAAGACGACCATCCAAACGCACTATTCGAGCTGGGGATGATGTACCTCGAAGGTGAAATCATCGCGACAGATAGGGCGCATGCCATCACGCTCATCCGGCAAGCGGCAAAGCTGCGCGAGCCGAATGCGTTGGAGTGGTTTCAAACCAACGCCAGGCAAGGCGACAAAGATGCTCAATTCCACCTTGGCTTACTACATTTCACTGGATCCGGTGTTCCCCAGGACTATGAGGAAGCGGCCCGACTATTCCACGCGGCTGCGGCAAAAGGCGACATGGATGCCCAGCGAAACCTCGGAACCATGTATGTCGATGGCATCGGTGTTTCGCAGGACTACGCGGAAGGCATCAGGTGGTATCGTGAAGCCGCGCAACAAGGATCAGTGGAGGCTCAATTCAACCTTGGGCTGATGTACGCGAAGGGCGAAGGAGTTCCTGTTGACTATGCAGAAGCCTACATGTGGTTTCTGTTGGCTGGGGCCCAGAAGGATACGGAAGCGATTCAGGCACAAGAGATGCTCGCTGCAGAGATGACTGCAGAACAAATTGCAGATGCGGAGACGAGGGCCTCTGAGTGGCAAAAGGAGCGAGCCAATGCCGTAACTCAGTGATCCTGCCGGCTCCACACCCAAGAAACCGTAGGCGCCTTATGGCGTCTCCGCCCTACTTCAAAATGATCAGAACCCGCTGGGTCCAATCCAAGCTCATTTGCGCACTGCGTGGCCTGAAAGGCCTGCATACTCTCAGCCCCAGGTTGGTCCGACCAGCGGGAGGACCTACCTGGGGTACAGGGACCCCATTTTCTAACTTACCCTGTAAGGGTTACACATGGATCATACGATTGTGTATCCCCTTCGGGGAATTGACCTGGGTTGATTGGATGCGCTGACCCCGGGTAGGCCTTGCTGCGCGGCGGCCAACCCGGGGCTACAGGTATATGGGCCCGTTGGGCCATTACGTCGGACTGACGCCGCCGCACCGCAACGTCCCACGCCAAGGGGCCCACCGGTTCATCGTACCGGTACCGCTTCTCCTGCCCGCTCCACGGGATCGCACTCCATACGATCCCTCAGTAGTTCGAACAACTACTTGTACCTCTCGCGCCACTCCCTCCGCCGGAACAACACTCACCTTGCTATTCGCATCGAACCGATGTGGCCTGAAAGGCCTGCATACTCTCAGCCCCAGGTTGGTCCGACCAGCGGGAGGACCTACCTGGGGTACAGGGACCCCATTTTCTAACTTACCCTGTAAGGGTTACACATGGATCATACGATTGTGTATCCCCTTCGGGGAATTGACCTGGGTTGATTGGATGCGCTGACCCCGGGTAGGCCTTGCTGCGCGGCGGCCAACCCGGGGCTACAGGTATATGGGCCCGTTGGGCCATTACGTCGGACTGACGCCGCCGCACCGCAACGTCCCACGCCAAGGGGCCCACCGGTTCATCGTACCGGTACCCGTCGTCGTGCCCGTTCCAACGGACCGCACTCCATGGAATCCCTGAGTAATTCAAACGACTACTCGTCCGCGCGTGGTACGTCCATGTTGTCATCCACGCCGGTGCAATCTTCCCACGCGAAAGCCTCCCCGCTCACGGCGAACACGTCGACATCAATCACGACTACACCGTTCACCAATCTCGCGCGGAATCCCTCGGTCGCGTCAATCGTCGCATTCTCGAACCGAAGGTCCTCTATCGGCGCTTCCGGCAATCCCTCGATACTCGCCGCCTGCTTCGCGCCGTCAACGCGGATATCACGAAACGCGATATCCCGGAACACCGGCGCTTTCCCATCCGTCGTGCCCATCCAGGCGCGGTAGGCGGTGGTCATCTGGATGGCGTCGCTTTGGATGTCCTTCATGTCAATGTTCTCAAACCAGAGACGCTCGACGACCCCGCCGCGGCCTCGCGTGGACTTGAGGCGGATACCAATCAACGTCCCGTCAAACACACACGAGTGAACATACACATTGCGAATATCGCCGCTGGTGTCGCTGCCGAATACTGCGCCCCCGTGCCCCTTCGCCGTGTGGTTGTAGCGGACGATCACGTTCTCCGTCGGTTTGCCCACGCGCCAGCCGTCTTCGTTCATGCCGGACTTCATGCAGATGCAGTCGTCGCCCGTGTTGAAATAGCAATGCTCGATGAGGACATTCGTGCTGGAATCCACGTTCAGCCCGTCCGTATTCGGGCCGCCCTCCGTGAGAATCCGCAGCTTCCGCGCGATGACCCGGTCGCAGTAGACGAGGTCGATCGTCCAGAAAGGCCCCGGCGTGCTGATGGTGAACCCTTCGAGCAACACGTTCCGGCAATTGATGGGGCTGATGAGCTGCGGCCGCAATCCATCTTCCACCGTCCCGTAAATGCGCCCCTCCGGCGGAACGCCCTTCAGGATTTGCTCCTCGTACATGCGATAAGCCGTCGGCTGCTGCCGCGGTTCCCAGGACCACCACGCCTCGCCATTCCCGTCGATGGTCCCCGGTCCCGTAATGGCAATGTTTTCGCAATCGCGCGCGTAGATGAGGGGCGAATAGTTGTAGCATTCGAAGCCCGCCCAGCGCGTAAACACGACCGGCAGATAATCCGCGGGATCGGTGGAGAACCGCAGCACCGCGCCCTCGTCAAGATGCAGATTGACGTTGCTCCTCAGATGGATCGCACCGGTCAGCCAGATCCCCTCCGGCACGCGCACCACACCGCCGCCCGCGCCCGCACAAGCCTCAATCGCGGCGCGAATCGCCTCGGTATTCTTCGTCTCGCCATCACCCACCGCGCCGAACCCGGCGATATCGAAGACCCGGTCCGGAAAGACGGGCCGCTGAAGTTGCGGCATGTCGAACGGCGCAACGATGGGCTCGATGGCTTCGGACGCATTCTCGGGCCCAACCGCGGCACGCCAATCGTCGGCCAATGCGCTTGGTGAGAGCACGGCCAACACGAGCCCGATTAGTGACAATAGGAGTGCCGACACGGGTACGTTGAACATCCCGGAGTTCCCCCACTCTGGTTTGGACCGCAATGATACCCGCGTAACGTCCCCAACGCCAGCCACGGCGCGCAATGAGCGTTCAGTACATTTCTGAACGGCACATCCCGCCTCATTCAG
>JAHDWY010000337.1 GCA_023384315.1 Candidatus Hydrogenedentota bacterium
CGGCAAGGACATCTATCCCCAGATGGTAGTCGACCCCAACGTCGAACTTACGACCGGCGAAAAGCGGGGCGACGCCTATCACATCCACTACTGGACCGGCCTGCAATCCCCACTGTGCATCGCCAACGCCTACGGAAAAGGACAGGCCATCCTCCTCAACTTTTCCGTCCACAACGCGCCCGCCGAACAGTTCATCGGCGACCTGTTGGCCGCGTGTGGCGTGACGCCCGTCGTCAAAGTCACTGGACCCAATGGCCGTCCGGTGCGCGATGTGGAAGTAACCCGCTGGGCGAACGGCGACGTGGAATTGCTGGCGCTCCTGGGTACCCATGGCGGACCGGTTGTCGTGACCTTAGCTGGCGCACGGCATGCCTACGATCTGAAGCAGCGGAGGAGTCTGGGCGCCGTGGACCAATTCACGGTGGAACTCCAGGCGCACCGCGCTTCAATCTTTGCGTTCCGCCCCCAGGAGGTGCGTGCGCCAAGACTGATGTTGTCGCAGGCGTCGGTGAAACGGGGCAATGAAACTGCCGTGGAGGTCCGCACGGAGGACGCGGGGTATCGCGATGCCGTGCGTATTCATCTCGTTGATCCCGACGGGCAAGCCGTCCCGTGGTTTCAGCAGATCGTTATCGCAGATGACGATGCCGTGACTGTGCCGCTGGCATTCGCGCTCAACGATGCGCCGGGGGATTGGAAACTGCGCGCATCCAGCCTTCTTGGCGGCGGAGTCCATGAGGAGACGGTGCGTTTGGAGTAGCGGGGCATTTAACGAAGGATCGCCGCAGGGCAAAGCGAACTCACCTGCCCTGCGGCCAAACAGGTTGCAGGGCTGCTACGCGCGACCCGGCGTGAAAAGCGACTGGAAGAACTTCACCAGAAGATTCATTATGAAGTCGATGATGATTGCCGGGGCGTCCCCTGTGTTTCGACGAATAACTGCCATACCAAACCCTTTCCAGTTGAACCCGGCGCAGGGGCAGTCCACCCCCCTGCCGGAAGCCTTGCGGTTCGAGTGCGGCCTGCCAATCCCGCATCTCGCGCACGAAGCGTAGCACGTGTGCGAATGTTACCGCTACACAATTTTGCAGCACGAGGGGGAATTGTATTGGCAACGAGAACTGGATAAACTTTCAGTATTCGCGCGTCTCATGAAAGCCGGAGCTCAGACTGGTGAATCGCCGGATTCTACATATCGACATGGATGCCTTCTTCGCTTCGGTTGAGCAAGTCTTGGATCCGTCCCTACGAGGGAAGCCCCTCATCATCGGCGGCGAAAAAACCGATCTGCGCGGCGTGGTCAGCACGGCATCGTACGAAGCGCGAAAGTTCGGCGTCCATTCCGCCATGCCCTTGGCCACCGCGAAGCGGCTGTGCCCCCACGGCATCTTCATGCGCGGCAACCACGCGCGCTATCGGAAGGCCTCGCTGAAAGTTCGCGCCATCCTGGAATCCGTCTCGCCCATCGTGGAGCCGGCATCCATCGACGAAGCCTACGTCGACGTCTCCGGTTCGCAACGCCTCTTCGGGGGAGACGATGCGATCGCCGCGCACATCAAAAAGCGCATCCGCGAAGAGACGAGTCTGCCGTGCACCATCGCGATCTCACCCAACAAGCTGGTATCCAAGATCGCAACGGACCAAGTCAAGCCAGACGGGTACATCTGCATTGCCGAAGGCGAAGAAGCCGCGTACCTGCGCCCGCTGCCTCTATCTAAGTTGCCTGGCGCCGGCCCGCGCACGCGGGAAGTGCTTGGACGGTACGGCGTTCAAACCATTGGCGATCTCGCCGCGCTGCCGATTGGCACTTTGGAGAACGTCTTTGGCCCTTCAGCTCATGGTCTGCAACGCCGCGCCCGTGGCGAATCCTCGTCGCCGGTAGAAACCGATTCGACGCCCAAGTCCATTAGCAGGGAAACGACCTTCGAACAAGACCTCGGCGACTGGGACAAGCTCGAGCGCGTGCTTGTCTATCTCGCGGAACGCACCGCGTACACCTTGCGCGAACACGGCATGGAAACGAAATGCGTAACCCTGAAAGTGCGTTACACCGGCTTCGACACCAAAACCTTCGCGCATACCCTCGACGAATCGACCAGCGTGGACAGCGAGATCATCGGCGTGTTGCACCAACTTCTGCCCAAAGCCCGCGCGCGCCGCGACAAAGTGCGTCTCATCGGCGTCGCGCTCACGTCTCTCAGCCGCAACCAGCATCAGCTCCGCCTCTTCGGAGGACAGCAGTCCGAGAAATGGGAGAAAGTCCTCGAGAGTGTCGATAAAGTTCGCGGCCGCCATGGATTCGAAACGATCCGAACGGCGAAGTCCGTGCCGCGAAGTTCGATGCGCTCCGAGCGTACGCACGACGAGCGCGATAACGGCGCCCCGTAATCCCACTGCGCTTCTGCGGGTTTTCCTCCGCCGAAAGAACTGGTAGCATGCATCCCACGTCAATTCTGTGAACACGGGAGAGGATGCTCACCAATGCCATTCTCACT
Organism: Candidatus Hydrogenedentota bacterium; assembly: GCA_023384315.1. Classification (GTDB taxonomy): domain Bacteria; phylum Hydrogenedentota; class Hydrogenedentia; order Hydrogenedentales; family SLHB01; genus JAHDWY01. The sequence continues at coordinate 2,496 of JAHDWY010000337.1, forward strand.
TTTGTGCCGCTCGGCCGTGTGCCGTGCGCTCGCCATCACCTTACTCGCGTGTTCTTCGTTCGCCCTCGGACAGGAACCCGCCGCACCGGAATCGGAAGGTTCGCCTTCACCCGAGGCCGCGCACGACGCCACGGAGATGCTTCAGCGCATGGTGGACTCCTCAACCGGACTCGTGGAGTTTCCGGCGGGCACCTTCACGATCAGCAAACCCATTGTCGTCGATCTGTCGGCGCTGGGCTATCGCGGGATTCGAGGCGCCAACGGCGCCACGCGCCTCATCATGATCGGCGCGGGCCCCGCCATTCGCGTCGCCGGCGATCATCAAGGCACGGCCAACCCGGAGTCCGTTGAAGAGCACACCTGGGAACGCGAGCGATTCCCGGTCATTAGCGGTCTAGAGATTCTCGGACGTCACCCTGAAGCCGACGGCATCGAACTGGTGCGCACCATGAAATGCACGGTGCAGAACGTGCTCGTGCGGCAATGCCGCTACGGGATCCATCTCGTCGAGCGGAACCGCAACTTTCTCCTGGCCGATTCGCACATTTACCAGTGCACGGATACGGGCGTCTTCCTCGATGACTGTAATCTCCATCAGGTTAACATCATCGGCAATCACATCAGCTACAACCAGCGCGCGGGCATCCGGCAATGGAACGGCGACGTGCACAACATCCAGATCACCGGAAACGACATCGAGTACAACGCGGGAAGCGAGGAATCCTCCGGTGAGATCGTGTTGGAGGCGCCCGAAACCCTGGTCAGCGAATACACCATCGTCAGCAACACGATTCAAGCCCGTCCCGAGCACGCGGGCGCGAATATTCGGATTCTCGGCAGCGATGCGAAAACGCCACACGCCGCCCGGGCCATCACGATTGCCTCAAACGTCATCGGCAGCCGCACGAAAAATATCGAGATCGAACACGCGTCGCGCACGGCCATAACGGGAAATACCATCTACGGCGGGGTGGAACTCAGCGTGCATTTGAAGCACTGTCAGAACTTCGTGATAAGCGGCAACGTCATCGGCACGCGACCCTCCATGTACGAATCCCATAGTCAATACCGCGACGGCCTGCTTCTGCAAGGCTGTGCCGATTCGTCGCTGACCGGCAACGTGATCAACGGCATGTGGTCGGGGTCGGAGGAGGACGGTGGGGGAGTGACGCTGCGCGATTGCCGTTACCTGCGCATCAGTAACTGCCAGATCCTGGATTCCAAGTTCCGTGGCATCGATTTGATGAACGCCGTGGGATGTGTCATCTCGGACAATACGATCGCGAACCGCGACCCGTCGAATGTGCTTCCCGCAATTGCCGTTTCGGGCTCAGGCCGCGGCAATCTCGTCCAGGGAAATCTCGTGGTCAGCGCCGCCCCGGAACCGGTACTGGTGCCGGAAGGCATGGCCACCGTCACGGGCAATACGATCCAGAAGGTAGAGGAGTAACGTTTCATGCGACGGATCTTTTGCGTCTTCTTCGTGGCGATAGCTGGCTTGGCGTTTCTAGCCGCTGCCGCAGATTCCGAGCCTGCGGATGTGCCTTTGGCTACCCGCACGCTCTATGCGCCCGGCCATTTCGGAAACAGCTACGAATGCCTCGGCGAGCGGGAGTACCGCGATCTCCTCGTCGAATGGCGCGACTGGGGATTCAACGAATACGCCGACTGGTACGACACGATCGACTGCGCGGACCCCTTCTCAGACCCGCACAACAACATGGGCCGCGCGTTGTGGAACATCAAGAAGCGTAATTTCAAGACAGCGCAATTGCTTGGGTTGCCCTGCGTCCTCGTGGTCACACCGAACCATGTCTTCCTCGATCAGCTGAACGCGGACTACGCTGCCACGAAAAAAGATCGCATCTTCGGACAGCTCGTGTGTCCCTCCACCGAAGGCGGACGCAACGTCATTCTCGCGAACTATCGGAATTGGTTCCAAGACCTCGCCAGGGCAGGCGTTCAACTGCACGCAATATCGGCCGCCCCCTACGACTACGGCGGCTGCGCTTGTGACGACTGCCAACCCTGGATTCTCACCTTCGCGAAACTGTGCCGGGAAATTCACGCGATCGCCGAGGAATCGCACCCTGGTGTGGAAATGCGCTTCATCGGCTGGTGGTGGTCGGAAGAGGAGCATCGGCTTTTCGCCGACTGGGCCGATGCCGAAGCGCCCGGCTGGGTTCGCAGCATGGCGCTGCACATTCTCTACGGCGAGGATCACGTCTCCGACGTTCCGCTCCCGCAGGGCTGCGAACGGCAAGCCTTCGTGCACATCGGCTACGCCGACGAGGCGCAACCGAAAGACGTCTACGCCCACCTCGGTCCGGTCATCGCCGCGGACCGGTTGCAGCGCACCATCGCCGCGCTCGAAGCCCAGGGGTGCACCGGGTGGATGGCCTATTCCGAAGGCGTCTACGACGACGTGAACAAAGCGTTGCTCGCGGGCCTTTCGACCAAGGCGTTCGCGGATCCCAACGGCGTGCTACGCGCGTACGCGGCGAGGTACTTGGATGCGCGCGAAGGGATGCCCGACGCCTGGGCCGCGTGGCTCTATCCATGGGGACGGCCCTACGTCGTCGATACCGAAACCGCCGCGGCTGCGTACAAAAACGTGGGTCCCGCGCTGCCGTCGCAAAACTGGCGGCTCGAACAATGGCGACTCAAGCTCGAGTTGATGAAGCTTAACACCGCCATCGTTGCGGAAACGGAATGGACCGACGTGCGGCTCGCCGCCGTAGAATCGTTCTGGGCCACGCGGGAACGCCTTCTGCGCGACGTATACGGTCTCGGGCCGCAACGGCACATCCTGGCGAACGAGTTTTCACCCGTCCCCTGGCGTCAGTCCTGGGAGAATCACATCGCCGCGAGCGCGTCTTCAACCACGGCAATATCGCATGAACAGTAGTCAGCGACCGCCAGCAGAACTGGGAACTTGAGGAACGCTTCTACGAGATCCCCGCGAAATGGGCGAAGAACATCCCCCTTGATCCCCCCTTCAAAGGGGGAGTTTTGCGAATCGTTGTCTAACATAATGGGCACGGCGATTTGCTCCGAGATGGGATCCCGTCCAGTTTCAGATAGCAACGCGAAGCGTTGCGTCAAATTCCCCCTTTGAAGGGGGATCAAGATGCTGTATTGAAAAGTCAATGTTTTTGTTTTGGGAATGGGGATGAATCA
>JAHDWY010000338.1 GCA_023384315.1 Candidatus Hydrogenedentota bacterium
TATCCTAACGCGACCAGTGGCGACATGTCAACGCCTTTCGTTGGTCCTTTGTCGAGTCGGTTCAAAGTGTTACACGCGGCAGCGGAGTATCTGAGCCTGACAGCGATACGGTATTCTGAAGGGCGCTTCGCCGACAAGAACAGCAGAAGCGAGAGTACATTCACGCCTAGGAAGGAATTCATTGCTGATGAGCAGGTCAAACTGCAATAGTGGTATAAAGTGCGAAGGATGCGGATATGCGCAGCGTTCGCCACCTGAATATCGTCCCGCGTCGGTAGCATCAACGCTCTGCCGAACCTGCCGGCAACTACGATTTGCGTTGCGAGGGGCAGCCGCTGCAGCCGCAGGAAGTCGTGCGGCCATGAAGCGTACGCCACGTGAGACGGAGAAGGTAAGCGACGCACCCAGCCACGATACCCCCCACAATGAACCATTGAACCGTCATAGGGTAGCCCCCCAACCCAACGCGGTGGTGAGTTGATAGACGGCGAAGGCGCCGGCGTAGGCAAGGAAGGTCATGTAACCGAAGGCGAAGATGGGCCAACGGATGGACCCGGTTTCCCGGCGTATGACGGCGAGGGTTGCGCCGCACTGACAACAGAGGGCGAAGAACACCATGATGGACAATGCAACCGGGATGGTGAACAGGCGGGTCCCATCGGCCCGCTCGGCACGGCGCAGCACTTCCGTAAGCTCGGGCGAGGATTCATCCACGTCGCCGCCGAGGAAGAACGTGGTGCCTAACGTCGCAACGACCACTTCGCGCGCGGGGAAGGATGCAATCGTCGCCATACCGATTCGCCAATCCCAACCCAGAGGTCGCACGACCGGTTCGATCGCATGCCCCATGCGGGCGAAGAAGCTATTTTGCAGATGTGCGCCGCTTTCTTGCGACTGGATCTCGGCGAGCCGGGCCTCGCGAACTTCTGGAGCCAGTTCGCCGGTTTCGACGGCATTCCGTTCCGTTTCGAATCGCTGCGCGATTTCCTCCGATCGCGGGAAGTAGGCTAGCGCCCAGACAACGACGGTAATGGCGAAGATGATGGTACCCGCGCGCCAGACGAATTCCTTGCCCTGGTTGTAGACCTTCCGGCCGACGGTACGCCAGTGAGGCATCTTGTATGTGGGCAGCTCCAGGAGAAAGGGCGGAGTCGCGCCGCGCAGCAGGGTTCGCTTCAAACCCCATGCGACGGGGATGGCGACCACGATGCCCAGGCTGTACATGGCGAACAGGGTTAGGCCCTGGAGGCCAAAGACCCCGCCCAGATACCGCTCCGCGGGAATGAACGCGGCAATCATCAGGGTGTAGACGGGGAGACGGGCTGAACAACTCATCAGCGGTGCGACAAGAATCGTGGTCAATCGGTCCCGGCGATTGGAGATGGTGCGCGTGGCCATGATGCCCGGAATCGCACAGGCGAAGCTCGAGAGCATGGGGATGAAAGACTGGCCGGATAGTCCGCAGCGGCTGAGCAGCCGGTCCATGAGAAACGCGGCACGGGCCATGTAACCGCAATCTTCGAGGATGGCAATGAACAACATGAGGATCAGGATCTGGGGAATAAAGACGAGCACAGCGCCTACGCCCGCGAAGATTCCATCGACGACGAGACTTTGTAGCGGGCCTTCGGGCAGGACACTTCCGGCCAGGGCGCCCAGTCCTGTACACGCCGCATCTATGGCATCCATCAACGGACCGGCCCAGGCAAAGATCGCCTGAAATCCCGTCGCCATGATAATCGCAAAAACAACCAGGGTGCCCCACACGCGGTGGGTGACTATGCTGTCCAGCCGGTCCGAGAACGTCAGGTTGCGCGTGGCCGGCTTGCGAACGCCGGCCGCGACGACCCCTCGAATCCATGCGTAACGGCTGCGAGCTTCGAGCGCGGCGAGCGAACCGTTGGGAGCGGCGCGTTTGCGGTGTTCGTCGAGGAGATCGTCCACTCCTCTGCCCAAACTACCGGCAAGCCGCTGCTCCGCGTATCCGTCCCGGTCGACAAGGAGCCGGAGCACTTCGGTGAAGTGGAATATCTTGCCCAACTCGGCCCCGTGCTCGTCCAGCTTGGCTTTCAACGCGTCCAGTTCCTGCACCAGCGCCGAAGGAAACTCGGGGCCTTGCGGCAGGGAAAGGTTCGAGCTGGTTATTGCTTCCTGCAGCACCTTCTTGAGCGTGTCAATTCCTTCGCGACGGTAGGCGCAGACGGGGACGACCTTAGCGCCGAGTTCGGCAGCAACTTTCTCGGCGTCAATTTCGATATGCTGTTTGGCCGCGAGATCGCACATGTTGAGCGCGACAACGAGCGGTTTGCCCAGTTCCCGGAGCTGCGAGACGAGATACAGATTGCGCTCGAGGTTGGTCGCGTCCACCACAGCCAGGATTGCGTCAATGGGTTGTTCGCCCTTTTGCTGGCCCAGGAGTACGTCGGCCACGATCATCTCGTCCGGGGACCGTGCCGCAAGACTGTAGGTTCCGGGCAAGTCGACCAGGTTCGCGGTGGCGCCGTTCAACCGGAGTTGACCGACTTTGCGCTCGACTGTAACGCCGGGGTAATTGCCGGTGATTTGTGTGAGTCCCGTGAGCGCGTTAAACAACGTCGTCTTGCCAACATTCGGATTGCCAACGACGGCAATGGCTATCGACCGGGGGGAACTCGATATCGTGTGTGTGGTAGTTTCCATTTCAGCATTCGTTATGCGTCCAATTCGACGAACGCAGCTTCCGTTTTCCGGAGGGACAAATGATAACCCTGGATACGGATCTCGATGGGATCGCCGAAAGGCGCGATGCGTACGACTTCGACGGGGATACCTTCGATGACGCCCATTTCCAGCAGACGCTGGTGAATGGCCCCGTCCCCATGGAGTGCGGTGATGGTCCCGGACTCGCCGGGCTTGAGTTGACTCAGGATTCGCATGGCCCACCCATAAGCGCGCAACGGCAGTCTGTATGCCGCTCGCATGCGTTTACTCGAGACTGAATTCGACCCCCGCCATGGCGGGAATTGCACCCGGGCCTAGCGCAATCCGTACGACTACACGCGAGGCCTCTTCGCCTCGCAGACAGAACCGGGAATTGCCGACCTCCACAATCATTGGGGATCCCGTTCGCGCGATACGAATCACCGCACCGGGCACGAGCCCCAACTCGCGGAGACGGGATGCCAGGCCGGCATCCGTGTCGAGCGCAACTACAATCCCTTCTTCACCCGCTTCACATTCGTTCAGCGGGAGTTCAAAGACATCCAAACTATCTCCCACTACCAATTCCCCCAAAATCCGGTCGTCCTCAACCGGTCGTTCATGCTGCCGGAAGGCCGGCAACGGATCCTGATAGGGTGCCCGAGCACGCTATGAAATATCAAGATTTCTTGGCCTTTCCCTGCGCGCCCTTGTGGTACTCGCAGTCTTCACCGAGCGGGGTCAGGCATTCCCCTCCATCGCAGAGGGGGCAGTGATCGACCGATTCACAGCCGGGCCGGAATCGGGACATGACATCATGAATCTTCGCCGCTCGGGATTCGTCGCTTAGAATGTACCGCATCAGCCAGACGAGGCGTCTGCCCGTCTCCAAGCTCATGAGATGCTCCATCTTGCACGCGTCGGACAGTGCGGTTTCCGGCGACACGCCGAGGACTTCCTCGAAGAACTTGGACAAGATGCGGAAATTCTGCTCTACAAGGACGGCCATCTGATGGCCTTCGTCCGTTAACAGCAGAAAACGATGGGGGTCCTCCGCGACCCAGCCGCGTTTTTTCAGTTGAGAAATCGACATGGATGCTGCACCGCGCGAAACTTCGAGCATTTCCGCCACGTCGGTCACGCGCGCGTATCCGAATTCGCCGCGCAATGCATCGATAGCCATAAGATAATGGGCGGCAGAATGGGTGATGTCGTTTTTTTCGAAATCACGCCAGTATGTCGAATCGTTGATCGGTTTGCTCATGATGTTGTCTCTTTGTTTAGCATAGCAAACTTATGTTACATGAATTATATTCCGGAATTCCACAACCTGTCAAGACAAGCATCCCAGCGGGTTAGCGGCAGCATGGCCAATCAGCCCGTGGCTGAAGCCCGCTAGCACCGGATTTCTCTGCCGGGCCAGACTGAAAACCACCGATTTGTACTAAGAAGCACACCAGTTCCGCGGTACGCGGGAGCTGCTATACATTACCGCTGAGCGACCTCTCCGGCCTTCCACCACGTCGGAATTCTGAGCCTGATGCATGAGAACACGCGATGCCGGTCTCAAGATCGCTGGAGGGGTAGACGAATCTAAGACATTGTTTTATAATGTTTTAGATGGGCTGTTGCGGTGGGCGGTGCAACGCGTCGTCACGACACTCGACGGTGTTGCCGTGGACCCATACGTGACGGCGGGGTTGACGCACGTGCCGGGGTGGGGCTGCATGCAGGCGGCCGGCCCTCAATGTGCCGCTTTGGGATACGCTGCGCCATGGGAATGACCCTGACCAGGTTGAGCGAAATGCAGAAGCACGCACTCGTCGTACTGCTGTATGTGTCGGCGTTCATACCGTTGGACGCGGCGACTCGGACTATCCAATCCCCGCAAGGCGTTGTACCGTGGTATCCGCCCGTTGCACTCACTGTCGTGTTGTTCGTGGCGTTCGGTACGCGGTTGCGGCGTGTGTCACGATCGCCGTGTGCAATTACCTCGTCTGGGACTTTCCTCCCGGACCACTCCATCTTGGTCCGCTGGTGCTTTCCTTCGCCTCCGTCTCGTTGTATTGCACGGCGGCTGCGTGGTTGCGCCACGGTGCGCGCATCCAAACCGACCTGGCCCGATTGCGCGACGCGGCCTGGTTCGTCATGACGATTGCTCCGGCATCGATCGCGGCGGGATTCGCGTTTGCAACGTACCTCTATTGCACCGGCGCAGTTGGCCGCGGGGCATACCTGGTGACAGCCCGGGACTTTGCCCTGGGCGATGTCGTGGGGATTTTCACCCTGGCGCCTGCCCTGTTTCTTGTGATTCGATTGCTTTGCCCTGTGGACCCGGACGCAGCCGGCGGGGTTGCAGGTTCTGGCCGGCGTGGGTTGCAGTTGAGCATGGGGTCCTGGAACCAACGCCACGTTCTCGAAATCGCGGCCTGGGTGGCGGTGCTTATGTTTTCGCTTTGGATCGCGCTGGACGAGCGCACCGATCCCTCGGGCAGCCGGTTGTACCTGACGTTCATCCCGTTGATTTGGGCCGCCCTCCGCTTGGGAAACCGGGGAAGTGCGGCGGCGGTGTTGCTCATTGCCTGCTTAACGGCTGGCGCGATTGTGGCTCAAGGGTACCGGGCGGACGTGGCGGAGATGCAACTGTTTCTGCTCGCGCTGGCGTTGACGGGGCTGTCGCTGGGGGCCGCGGTAACGGACCACAAGAAAGCCCATGATATGTGGCGGCGGTCCGAGTTTATCGCGAACGCACTCGGCGAACAGATGGCTCTGGTTGACCGGGAGTACCGATACGAGGCGGTTAACGATGCGTTCTGCCGCGTACACGGTCTGGATCGAAGCGCGATTATCGGGCAACCGGTCGCGCGCATCTGGGGAGAAACGCCCTACGAGTTTACCATCCGCGAGTACTTGTCGCGCTGTTTCGAGGGGCGATCGGAAGTCACGGAGGGCTGGTACGAAACGGCCGGGCTCGGGCGCCGCTATTTCCGGTTCG
>JAHDWY010000339.1 GCA_023384315.1 Candidatus Hydrogenedentota bacterium
CCCAGGGTGAGATTGATAAACAGAAGAACGAGGAGCGAATACACCCCGGGCAGCGGCAGCAGCGGCACACCGAAGACTTCCTGAACGAGGAAGACCGAGTTGAAGTATTTTTCCTGCGCGGCGAACAGGCCGTGATCGACCTGATCGAGCGTGCCGAGCAGCGTCAGCACGAGCAGGAAGAAGAGGATGACGATGCCGAAGGCGTACGACGCGAGCCCCCGGTAAATGGCTTTCAGTGTAGCAATCATTTCCAGAATACTTCCGTACTTACCGAAGTGACTCGCAAAACGCGATGAACTCGTCTTTGTTGGCCTGAACTTCGCTCGCGGGACCCGTCATCTTCACAAAGAGCGTCTCCCCTTCGAGCGGGCAAATGGCGCCGAGCAGCGCAAACGCGTCGCCCCCCTGGCCGTCCATGTCCGTAAAGTCGCCCGTAATCTCGATCATCGGAGATGGTTTCCCCAAAATGGTAATGGTCGGCAGCTCCGCGAGTGCGGGGCCGTCCAGCGGCGCTTGCCCCATCTGCTGTTGCCAGCGGTTGACGTTTGCCTCGACGCCACCGGCCGGACCCGACAAGGATGTGACGTAACACTCCGACTTGCCGCTTTCCCCCATCGTGAATGTGACGATCCGCATGGGCTTGTCCGGAGCTTGCGTCCACGATTCGGGAGCGGTCCAGTCTTGTACGACGGAGGTGTCATCTCGCACACCGGGCGCTGGGGCCACTACCTGCATATCGCCGATCTCGGGATGTCCCTCTGGCAACTGCATGTCCGACTGTCCGGGAATCTCGGGATGTCCTTCGGGCAGTTGCGATTGGTCCTGGCCGGGAATGGGCGGGTGGCCTTCCGGCAGTTGGGTGGCTGGCTGCGCAGTTGCCGCTTCCAGGGACTCTGCAAAACTGAGGAAGTTCTCTTTCTCGCGATCCACCACCGCCGCCGGGCCGGTCATCTTGACGAAGACGGCGTGGCCGCGATCTTCGAGAATGAGGCCCAGCAGTTTGTAGCCTTCCTGGGCTTCGTCGCCCATGCCCTTGTATGCGCCTTCGAACTCAACGAGCAAGGCGTCTTGCCCAAGAACCTGGACTGTGGGGTATTCAGCGAGTTCGGCGGCGGCAACCGGTTCCAGCGTTAGCTGCGCGCGCCACCGGTTGACGTTGGCTTCCACACCGCCGCCCGTACCGGACAGGACGGTGAGGTAACATTCCGCGTCGGTGTCGATGTCCACCTTGAAATTTGCGGAACGGTTCGGCGTCGAAGGAAGTTCCTGCCACGCGTCCGGCGCGTCCCACGTATAGGTGGCGACGGGCGAAGCGCCGACCATGGTTGCGGGCGTGCCGGCCATCACCGGTGCTGATGACGTGGCCGGGTCGACGGTCCGCGTCTCCGTGATCTCCTGCGTGCCGTTGTCGCTGCACGACGCCCCGGCAAATGCCACAACAATCGCGGCTGCCGAAAGGAGCAGACGCGCACGCCTACGATATACCTGGGCAAAATCGAGAAAAAACCGCATAGCAATATCCTGTCTCTCAATGCGTTTCGTTGCCTTGCACGACATCGGGCCGACCCCCGCAAAGGGATCTCCCGGCAATAGAACCCAAGTATAGCACCGTTGCGCCATCAAAGGCAGCTTGTCACCCGCCGGCGATCCAACAAGGATGCGGGGCGGCCGGTGCGACCGCCCCGCATGACGTGACAACTCTATGGATTCTCGTAGCGCCCGGCGTCAGCCGCCAGATGCCTTCTTGGGATTCGAGTGATCGATCTTCTTCTTCGCCAATTCGAAGTCGAATCCAACCTTGGTCCCATCTTCCAACGTGTACCGCTCGGGATCCCAAGTCGGGGACTCCTCATTGTGACACTTGGTACAGGTTTCCTTGGTGATTTCGGCTTGGGTCGCCGCCATGTCGATGGACGTGTCCTTCTGGAACATCACTTTCTTTCCGAGGACGATGTGCTCGGACCCCGGACCATGACACTCTTCGCAGCTCACGCCATCTTCCAGCTTGATCTTGTCCGGAACCGCGTTCGACGCGGCGTCGAACGCCGTGACGTGGCACTTGATGCACTCCGGAGATTCCGCCGGAGGCTTCTCAAGACCCTTTTCCTCACCGATCTTGATGGCTTCAGGCGATTTCAGCGTCTCGAAGGCTTTCGCGTGCTCCTTCGATTTCCAGGTGTCGTACTGCGCGCCCTCGTCCTTCTTGTTGTGGCAAACCTTGCACTGGGATGATCCCGCAAAGTCTGCCGCTTGGGCAGAGTCGAATCCAAGACCCCAAGCCAGACCGAGGCACAAGGCGCAAATCGCCAATGGTTGTACAATTCGTTTCATACGCATATCCCTCCTTTCGAAACCTATACGTGGCCCTAACCGGTTCAATGGCAGAACCGGCAGTTTACGGTGCTGTTCTCCGGATGGGGCGCCCGATTGGTCTGGCCCCCCGGGTGGCACGCCGCGCAGGCCGCCGGATATACCAGCGCCCGGTGGGGTGACGGCAACGCGGACGGATGCTCGATGCTTTCGTGGCATACGACGCAGTTCGTCTTGGTCGGCGGATAGTGACACGACGTGCAGTGGTGATTTACCGGCGGGCCCCATGCCCGGCGGTGCGATTCCGGTTCAGTATTCTGGTGGCACTGCAGGCACGAGTCCTCCTCGTGGCACACGCTGCAGTTGTTGCGATCCCACGACGCCTGCATACCGTGGGTCTTGCGGCGCCACGTCACCGTGTGGCTGTCGGGCGCGGTCGTCGTGTGGCAGTCGTCGCAAAACGCCTGCTCGGTGTGACACAACGCGCAATACTTGGGATCCACTTTGGACTCCGTTCCGTGAACCTTCGCCCAAATCGCCGGTTGGTCGTGGGCCAGATTCACCCCATATCTGGACGACGGAATCGTGTCTTTATTCGTTTCCTTGTGGCAGACCGAGCACTCGTTCAGCGCGGGGCTGGTCTTGCCGTGACAGTCCATGCAGAAGGGCTTCAACGGTCCGCTCGGGAGGATGGCCTTGTCCACGTCGGTGTGGCAGGTGGCGCATTCCACCTCCGCCGCCACGTGGGGATCGTGATTGAATACAATGTCCGGGCCCAGGGGACTCTGGAACTCGGCGATCTCAAAACTCTCGTTCGTATGACAGAACCCGCAGGCCTCCGGCTCGGGATTGTCCATGTCGATATCATGGCACACCGAACACGTATCATGTGTCGGGAAACCGTAGGTACCGCCTTCCTGGGGTTCGTGGCAGATGGCGCACTCCAGCCCTTGCTCGGTGTGCAGAGCATGGTTAACCCGAACGCCCCGGTCCGCTTTTTCCGTTTTTGGCTGTGTGTAGGTAATACAGGCCGCGACCAGCCCGCTCAGGGCAACCGCCACCACCAGCCAGAGAATCCGTTGGCGCCGCGTCATGCTGTAAGTCTCCTACGCAAGGTCAGAACTCCAGTGTATAGCCCGCACGCACCCGCCAATAGGGCGAATCGTCGCTATCGTCTTCTTCAAAGCTCACGGCCAGGCTCACGTCCTGATTCTCGGCAAACTGCCAGCGCAACCGGCTGAACACCGAGAAGATGTCGTCGTTGGTCTCGTACGGTTTCACATCGCGAAGCCGCACCGTGAAGTTGTTGTCGTAATAGGCCGTGCTGGAGTTCGGGATCAGGGAAGCGATGGCCCTTCGGACGCCGTTCTTCCATTGGGGGAAGAAATCGTAACGGCTGCCGTCGCGCTCGTAACGCTCGTAGTTCGCGCCAAGCGTCAGCGACAGGTCGTTCCACTTCTTCGTGACGTCCCCGCCCACCGACCAGGACGCGTCGCCTCCGTCCACGTCCCACACCTGGAACGATGAGGAGGCGCTCAAATCCCAGAACAATTCGTCGGCGGTGAGGATGACGGCAAAGCGGTTGTAGTCGCGGTTGGCGCGATCGGCGTAGTCGTAGTCGTGATCGTACGCGCGCATCCATGAATCGGGATAATCCGCGTCGACCCGGTGCATCTGGCCTTCCAGGGTGAGCGTAAATCTTTCGCCCAGGGGACGGTGCAGGACAAGAAGGAAGTCGTCGTACTCGTGCTCAGGACCGAAAATGCGGTAATAGCCAGTCAGATCGCTGGCGCGATCCTTGTGCGCGCTCATCAGACGCCGATAGGTTGCTTGATACGTCACCTTCCAGGAGGGGATCTGCCCGGTTGCCTGAAGGGTCAATTCGTCGCCGCTATTGCTGTAAAGATCCAGCCGTCCGAACAGGGTCAAATTCGCGGTAACGACTTGCCAAACGCTGAGCGATATGCGGGTGTCCTCTTGTTCGCCGTCCACGTCGCGCGGGAAGTCGCGATACAGGAGGTTGCTCAAGCGAGGCCGGATATACCGGTCGTAATCGTGGCGGTGGTCGTCTTCCCAATATACATCGACGGCAACACGCGTACTCGTGGTCAATTGCGCGGAGAGGCCGCCGCCCGCGACCGGATCTTCGAAGTCGTCGCCGTACATCGAGGCTTGCCATCCGCCGAAGACGTACCAGTCCCATCGGGCGTGACGTTGCTTGAAGTACAGTCCGTCAAACCGATTGAATGCCGGCCCTTCCTGGACGCGCTGGCGCCCGACTCGCAGCGTCGAATCGCCCCACAAGTCGTCCACGTCTACATAGAGATACACGACCCGGGCGTCTACGTCCGAGTCGTAATTGTCGTCGAGATCGCGAAGCGTGTTGTATCGCTCGTCATCAGAATCGAGGTCTTCCCGGAGCCAGAACAGGCTGCGCACGTGAATGTTCTCAAGCCCCGGCGGGTCGACGTTGAACTGAAGCGTCTGATCAAGGTCGATGTCGGATTCGTCATCGGACCATGTCCCGTCAAACCCGGCCGTGAACCGGCCATAGTACCAGCGGTCTTTTTCGGTCATACCGGGGTCTTCGGCTTCGGGTTCCGCTTCAGCTTCGGGTTCCACGGGATCTGCTTCCGGCGCTGGGGCCGGTTCCGCAGCTTCTTCAGCCGCGGCGGCCGGTTCTTCGGGGCTCTCTTCCTGGGCGAATCCAGGTAACGCGACCGCGAATGCGCTCAAGACGCTCAACAGGATCCACGCATGGCGTAAACGAGCCCCTCTCGCGCCGCCCCCTATCCGTCGAATCGGCTGACATCGATTACGGCGCTTCCGGTACATTCCGTATCCCCTTCCGCAATGCGCTATCCATTTCCGGCCTATTCCCCACATCCACGGCCACTACCCCAATAATTCCTATCTTCCTCGACGAAAGCCTACGGCGCGGACTTCGCCCCATACCACATCTCGTAGACGCCCTGAAGCCCAATCATGGTCGCCTCATTATCCACATTGAATACGGGCGAAGCCGGTCCGGTGCCGTCGTGACACCCCATCGTGCCCGCGCACGACTTCGGCGGCACCGGCGTTACACCGTTCTGCGACGCCTCTGCCGAGACAATCGGCGGTATCGGATCGAAGGTGTGGCTGTGCGGCCCGTCGTCCTGGTTGGTGCGGACCTTCGGCGGCATATGACAACTCGTGCACCGGCTCGCGCCGGTCCCGGTGGGATCGACGGAATGGTTGGTGTGTTGTTCGATCTGGGCTTCTGTTTGAAACCCGTCGAACACATGACAGGAACGGCACAGTAAATTATTGGTAAAGGGTCCGATCGTTTCGATGGGCGAATGTACGTCGTGGCAGTCGTAA
>JAHDWY010000340.1 GCA_023384315.1 Candidatus Hydrogenedentota bacterium
ATTATACCTGGTTTCCGTCATGGCCGGATATCCGGGCGACCAGCGGACGCCGCGCTTTTCATCAAAGCGGAGGCGTTCGCGCAGCACCCCGTGGACGTAGTCGGCCATGTCCTCCGCGATGCGATCGGACAATCCCTGCAAGTAAAGCGAGGACTCGGAGTCGCCCGCTTCGCGAAACCGTTTGAGCTGGGCGTCGACCTGGGGACCGCTCGTGGAGATCTGCAATCCGATGGCATCCAGTTTTCCGGATTCCCTGGGGTAAAAGTACTGAGACGCGCAGATCGTGTCCTTACGTTCGCCGCCAATCACCAGCGTGAAGCCAAGGCGGCCGATCTCGGTACGGAGATCGTCGGGGTCGTAGACGACGACTTCATCGCCGTCGGACTGGCACGGGAAGACACCGCAGATGCCCAGGGGCCGGACCCATTGTTCCGACGCGGCGCGATCGACCCATTCGTCGAGGAGGGCGTTCAGCTTTTCCGCGCTCTCGCCCTGACGCTCGCGGGAGGCCGTGCCGCCGAACTTCCAGTTCAGCGCGAAGAGCGTCTTGCGATCGATGCGGTTTTTGAACTCGCGCAGATCGACGGACTGGGTTTCGTAGGCAAAATAGGGGTCTTCCGGTACGGTATGCTTCGAGAGATCGATGACGCGCCGCGGGAGCGTGCGCAGCATTTCTTCCTCTTCCTGGGCGCGTTTTTCGGCGCGCTCGTAGTTCTTGTGGAGTTTTTTCAGGTTGATCTCAAGGTAGCCCTGCACGCCGTTGCCGGACTTGAGCGTGTTCATGACGTTGACCCCGTCCATGGCGGTGGGGCAGTAGAACACGTTCGAGCGCATGTGGGATTCGTCGGACTCGCCCGCCATGGCCACGTAGGCCGCGTGACGGTCGTTCACCGGCGCGCCGCCGATCAATACGGGGAGTTTTTCCAGACCTTGCTCGCGCATCATTTTGGAAACGGTGATCATGTGATTCGACGTCTGGACGAGCAGGGCCGACATGCCGATGGCGTCGGCCTTGTGCTCCTTCGCGGCGTCGAGGTAGCTCTGCAGGGGCGTCATGACGCCGAGGTCGATGACCCGGTAGCCGTAGTTCTCGAAGAGCGTCTTGGCGAGGTCTTTGCCGATGCTGTGAACGTCCTGATAAACCGTGCCGAGCACGATGGTGCCTTTGTATTCGATCTTTGTGTGCACGTCGATGCCGGCGGATACCCGCATATACTCTTCGAGGAAGCCCATGACTTGCTTCATCACGTCGGCCGACTTGAGCAGGTGCGGTAATGACACTTCGCCGCGGGCGAAGCCATCGCCCAGCTCGTTCATGGCGCGCATGAGATGGGTGTTGATGAAGGCCAGGGGCTCGTGAGTCTTGATAATCTCCGCCACCTGAAGCACGATGCGGTCGGCGTACTTGTAGTGGTTCCCATCGACCTCGATATCACCGTGCTCCCGCTCTTTGAAGCCGTCCTTGATCTTCTCGCAGATGGCTTCCTCGATGGGCAGGTCCTCGTAGCTCGTGCGGCGCACGACTTCGAGTCCCTTCTTCTGGTCGGAGATGTCCTCCAGTTGTTCGAAGGCATCCATGTCGCGTTCGAGGACGACCTTGATTCCCAACTCGTAGTCTTTGGCGTCAAGATCCTTCACGAAGACGTAATGGTTGGGGTTGATGATGGCAGCGTCGAGGCCTCGTTTTCGAGCTTCGTCGAGCCAGACGGACGTGAGCACCTTGCGCATGTAGGGCTTCTTGGCGAGGCCGTTGGTCAGGTTGCCGACGCCGCAGATGGTGCGCAGGTCCGGGTGAATCGCCTTGATAAGCGGAATGGCCTCCAACGATTCAACGGCGAAATTCATGCCTTCTTCCGATTCCGAGCCGATGGGGAACACGTTCATGTCGATGAGAATCTGGCCGGGTGTGACGCCATGCTTCGCAGCGTTCTCCACGATCTGGCGCGCGAGATCGGCCTTTTCTTCACGCGTGGCGCCTGGACCGTTAGGCCCGGCGGCAAGGCCGACATACATGGGCCAATGGCCCTTCGTGGCGCGGCACACCGCGTCGACTTTGGTGACACCGGGTTCCACGTCCTCCATGGACATGGAGTTGATGATGGGGCGTCCGGGGTAGACCTTGATGGCTTCTTCGAGCGCATCCACCGCAAAGGAGTCGAGGCACATGGCGCCGGAGAAATCGGTGGTCTGTTTGTGAACGACCTTCTTCAGGGTTTCCGTAGTGTCAACGACGTTGGAGTCCATGCATACGTCGATCACTTTCACGCCCAGGCCGCGCACCTGCTCCTCGACGACCTCTTCGAGAGCGGCCTGATCGATCTGGCCGTCGCTCTCCACGGCGTCGCGGACCTTCTTCGAGCCGCGGACGTTGAGGCGTTCACCCACCATGATGAGCGTCTCGCTGCCGTCGAGGAGGACGGCCTCCTGGGGGCCGGAGATATAGAGGCCCGGCTCTGGCGTGCGCGGCTTCGGCTTGAGGCCGCGCATACGCTCGGCGACGGCGGCAATGTGCTCCGGCGTGGTGCCGCAACAGCCCCCGACGATGTTCACACCGTATTCGGTCACGAACGTGTGCAGGTATTCAGCAAGCTTCTCGGGTTTCAGCTTGAATACCGTGCGGCCGTTCTCCGAGGTGGGGAGGCCGGCGTTTGGAATGATGGAAATCGGCAGGGGCGAATAGCGCGAGAGCTTCTCGACCGTTTTCCCCATGAGATCGGGGCCGATACTGCAATTGATGCCGAAGGCGTCGATCCCGATACCCTGCATGGTGACCAGCGCGGCGTGAATATCCGTGTTGAAGATCTGTATCTTCGAAAACTGGTCCACGGTGACCTGCGCCATGATGGGAACCTTGCGGCCCGCCTCCGCCATGGCCTTGTGGCCGCCAAATACGGCTGCCTTGAGTTCGAGAATGTCCTGCTGCGTTTCGTAGAGCAGCACGTCCACGCCGCCTTCGAGCAGTCCGCGCACCTGGTGATAAAAGTTGTCGATCATCTCGTCGAAGGTCGACAAGGCCAGGTTGGCGTCTGTGCTGGATAACACGCGGTTCGACGGGCCAATGGAGCCGAGAACGAAGAGCGGGCGCCCGTCGTAGCCGTCCTCCTTCGCGTAGACGTCACGCGCCTCGCAGGCAATCTCAGCCGCACGGCGGCTCATGTAGTAGGCGAAATCGTCGTACCCGAGCTTGCGCAAATCGATGTCGTAGGGAATCGGGGCGAAGTTCGAGAGATCCAGCCGGCTGAAGTCGTACTCGGCCATGCGAAAGGGCGTCGAACCGAAGGTGTTCGTTTCGACTGCGTTTGCGCCGGCGCGGTAATAGCTGAGATGAATGTCGCGCACCGCGTTGGGATGGGAGAAGACGAGGATGTCCGGAAGCATCTTGAACTCGACGCCGCCGTAATCGGCGTCGTGGAGATCGAGATTCTGGACCTGGGTGCCCATGGCGCCGTCGATAACGATAACCTGATCGCGAAGTGTGTTGATGAAATCCATACCTACCTGAATTGCCGGGGTTGTTTACGCTGCGCGGACGCACGTTGCGTCGCGTGGACGACAGCAGTTTACCACAAAAACATGCGGCATTTAGTTCTTTGAACACACCGATTTCAATGCATATTTCATGGAAAAATGAGGCAATCAATGGTGTGTTGAGTAGGGACAAGCGGGGGTTGAATAGGTTGTCGGGCTGGTTGGGATGGGTGGCGGGTTGGTTGGGCTGGAGAAGACACGGACCGACACGGACGGCCACGGACACACACGGACGAATAGAGTAGAAGATGGGGTGGCGCGGGCAGTCCCGCGAGAACTGTCGCGCGGGCTCCGGATCAGAGAAACGGCGTGGTGGGTTTGCCGAAGACTTTCAGGAAACGCACGATGAACTTTGCGCGGGAGGGCCCTTCGCCGCCGGGGAAGTTGCCGAGATCGCGGTAGTGTTCGTAGAAGTCCGGATCCTCCGATGAGATGGGCTCGAAACCAGGACGCAGTTCGAACCCGCTGGTGGTGCGGATGGGCCAGAAGTCGATGGGCGCGCGAGCGGCCAGACGCTCGAAGGTCCGGTTGATGGGAAAGAGCGGCAGCTCGTTCCTGGCGATGGTCCAACTGTTGTCGGGCGACATGTCCCGCAGGATGCTTTCGCGCACGGCAGTGGCAACGCCGTCGTCTTCGATGATGAGTCCGCCTTCGCTGTTGAGGTAGAAGGACCGGGGGTCGAGGTTGAAGGTGCCGACGAATACCGTATCGCTGTCAAAGACGAAGGTCTTGGCGTGAATGCTGAGATAGGGTTGGCGGTCGATTCCTTCGGCTTTGGCGCGGGCCGCGAGATCGGCGGCGTTCGGGAGAGACTCGAAGAGGTCCTGCGGGTAGGGCTTGTACTCGAAAACTTCCATGCCGTGGTTCAATACGACGCGCGGACGCAGACGGTAGTTCGTGGCGTAGGTAATCAGGTGATCGGCGGCGCCGTAGCTGTTCGTCGAGATGCGGATGCGCAGGTCGGGATTCTCGTCATCAAGATCCTGAAAGAAGTTGGCCAGGCGCCGGTTAACGATGACGTAGGGACTCTGGATCAATACAGACGAGTTCGCGTCGAAGAAGAGGTCCATCATCGCGTTTGTCACGACGCCGTTGTTCCAGCGGTTGCAGTAAAGACGCCGGTTCTTGCGTCCCGGCGCATCGGCGATATAGGTGACCCGATCGGCCGGCGCCAGGGTGTCCATGAAAGTTTGCTGAATGACGCTGGAATCGCTCGCCTTCGTGTCGAAATCGCGAAATCGGTCATCGAAGTAAATGCGGTCGCGCGAAGGGATAGCGCGGTCCACGCCGCGTTCGATGTGTTTGGCCACATCCCGCAGGTCGTGTGTGCTGAAGGACTGGGGTGCGCGCCAGTACGCTTCGAAGGACGCCGACATGCCGCTGGTGGCGGGACCGATGACATAGGCGTCGCGATCCTTGAAGTTGTAGCCGAGTGAATAGTTGAAGTAGTTGTTGCCAATGTTGCGGCCCCCCGTAATCCCAAGCATGCCATCCACGATGAACGTTTTGAGATGCATGCGTTGATTGCTGCCGGAGGGAACGAGGAGGTCGACGAGAATGTGCGGGAGACGGGGGCTGCCCATCCCCCCGATGGGCCGGTAGAGCTTGATTTCGATATTGGGGTGCAACGACGAGACAAAAGCCAGTTGCTCGGGGTCGCGATGAGCGCCGATATGGTCCACCAGGATACGAACGGCCACGCCGCGTTGGGCGGCCTGAAGCAGTTCGTACAGGACGATTCGCGCGCACTCGTCGTTGGTCCAGATATAGGTTTGAATATCGATACTGCGGCGCGCGCTGCGGATGAGATGGATGCGCAGGAGGAGGGCTTCATCGCCGCTATCGAGGATGCCCACGTAGTTCCCCTCCGCGGGATCGCCGACCGTCCCGGGGCCGGGGAAGTGATCCGCCACGAATCCGTGAAAGGGCGATTCCGGCAAGAAGGCAGGCACGTCGGCGGGCGGGGAATCCGCAAGGGCGGCCATGGCGCAACTGCACGCGAGCACGGCGACTGCACAGTGCTGCGCAATCATGCTATTCCCACGCCGCAACAATTCGTTTGCAGGCGGTCTCCAGGTCCGCGCGCGGTGTCGGCTGAAAGTAGTGGTCCGCGAAGGTGAGGCCAAATCCGTCGCCC
>JAHDWY010000341.1 GCA_023384315.1 Candidatus Hydrogenedentota bacterium
TCCACCGACTGCCATCGAAAGATCCCCGAGGCGTCCACACGCTCCGGTGTAATAAGGTCGTCAGCCATCCGCTCGATTACCCGCAGCGCCCGGCCGCTCTGCGGAACGCGAAATCCGCGCCGCGCCCGCTGCCGGATCGTTCCTGGTAGCCGCCCTTTCACCGCCAGCCGGAGGAGCGGCTTGCTCCGCACGCCGAACTTGATATCCGCGGGCAGGCGCAGAGCGTAATCAACGAGGTCGTCATCCAGATAAGGATGATGCAGCGTGATGCCATGCGCTGCGGCCACGCGGTCGCATTCAGCAAGAAGCAGGTTTGGAAGTCCAACCTGCAGGTCGAGCGACAATACGTTGCGGGTCAGATCCGGTTGGGTAAAGGTTTCCCGCAACGGAGGCGCGATTTCGCCCAGCTCTACCAGCGCCGATCGCATTGCCTGGGTGTACAACAGGTCCCGCTCGCCGCGATCGAATACGGACACGAGTGACAGGTATGACGCCTGCGTATCCCGAATGAACGCGAGACTCTGTCCGGCCCTTCGTACAAACGCGTTCGGCGGTAGAGACGGCATGAGATCGCTCACGAGTCCCGCCGGCACGAACCGGTGCGCGCCCTTTGCCTTCTCGAGAAAGTGATACCGCGCGTATCCGCCGAGCAACTCATCCGCGCCGTGTCCCGTCATAAACGCGCCATCCAGTTCGGCTGCTGCTTCCGCAATCATCCAGAGTGGAAACAGCGACGCGTCGGCGATGGGTTCATCGAGGCAATCGACGGCGCGCTGGAACCCCTCCTCGGTGAGGCGCCGTCCCGCAAGCACATCAAGCGGGCGCTTGAGCCGTCTCGCCGATTCTCGCGCGAGCCGTGCTTCGTCCTGCCACGAACGATCCAATCCCACAAACACGAGCCGCGCGTCCGGTGCCACGGCCGCCAGGGCGGCGCAATCGATGCCCCCTGACCACAGCACATTCTTTGTGGATGTTCGCCCGACTGCGGACGCGAGGAGTTCGCCGACTCGCCCCGCCGCGGCCTCCTTGGGGATACGGCTGGCGTGCAGGTCGAATTCCCACGCCCGCCGGACCGTCAATTCGCCGCTGGCAAACTCGACGATATGGCCCGGCGCGACCTGGAACACGCCATGGATCATCGTCTCGGGCCCCGGCACGCACCGCAAGGTCAGATACCGGTCGACTGACAGCAGATTCAATTGTCTCGGTACCAGGCCCGATGCGAGCAACGCTTTCAGTTCGGAGGCGAACAGGAGAAAGCCTGCGCCCTGGAAATAGAAGAGCGGCCGGCGGCCAAGCCGATCCCGTAACAGCCGCCATCGCGAGCCGTCGCCTATGCCTATGGCCGCGGCGAATGGCCCCCGAATTTTCGGAATGCCATTGCTAACAGCATCGCAACATTCCGCGTGGACTTCCCGAGGCGATATCGCATGGCCGGACGCGTCGCGTGGCTCGCCATCCAGCAGGCAAACGGGCCTTTCGATGGGGTGTGAACATGCAACGACGTAGTTCTGTCCCGAGTCGATGTAGGATAGAGCGCCACGGTTTTGAAGCGCGCGCGCCATCGCTTCGACAGCCGCCTTATCCTTCTTGCCCACTATCCCGCAAAATGCCTTCACAGTTTAACGTCCTGAACCCCGGTTCCTTCTCACAGACATTGCGAAACGCGCCATTCCAAGTCCCCCTTTAGGTAGGATTTAGGGGGATGTTTCCTCAAGCACCGCCAGGAAAACTGGAGCGAACTCAAAATTCACTACCCTAGAACGCTTTTTTCGAATCGAGCAGCAACGTCACCGGGCCGTCATTCACGAGATGAACGTCCATGTGCGCGCCGAACTCGCCAGTTTCGACCGTAAGGCCCCGTTCCCGCAACAACGTGACGAACGATTCGTAAAGCGGTACGGCCTTCTCCGGTCGCGCCGCGCTGGTAAACGAAGGCCGCCGGCCCTTGCGGCAATCTCCGAAAAGCGTGAACTGGGAAATCGCAAGCACTCCGCCGCCCACATCTTCAATCGAAAGGTTGAACTTACTGTCCGAATCGGAAAAGCAACGGAGCCCGACGATCTTGTCGGCCAGATACTGCGCATCCTGCTCGCCATCGTCCTCCGCCACGCCGAGGAGAACCAGCAAGCCCCTGCCGATTCGGCCCACCGTTCGGCCGTCAACCGAGACCGACGATTCCAAGACCCGCTGCACCACCGCCCGCATCCGTTGTAAAAGACTCCCAGGTTTCGACGTTTGATTCCCGCCAAGCGGCCACGATGAGTCTAGCAACCCCATGAACAGGGATTAAAGTTTACCGTAGCTGGACACACCACCCCGCCAGATACACAAAAAACTCCACCGCCACAAACGTGACGGTGGAGTTCCTTGAACGAACGTCAGTTCGCTACGCGGCTTCGCGAATACGCTGCACGGCCGGCAGCAACAGCCCAATCAGAATGCGGAGTAGTCCGATCAGCAAATCGTAAATGCCCATGCTTCTGGAGTCCTTTCCATAACGTTTCCTGTCCCCAGCAACGCCGGGTGTACGCGTCGTTTCTCCGGCTTGAGGGGACAACACAGATGACGTGCATTACGGAACTGGAATGGTCTCGATCTTCTCTGCCTTCGGACTGTCGGCGTCTACACACTTCACCTTGCCCGTCGGGGTGTATTCGCCACACACCGTCTCCGACTGAGCATACATCGGCTGCGTTTTCTTCGAAATGCGTTTCGTATGCTTCATGACCTTGCCTCCTCTTCCTGTGGTTGGAACCTTCACTCACCATATCCTACAGTCTAAATACAGCTTTGTTAACAATAATTTCCGCAAAAGTCGTAAGTGTATTGTAATATTAGGAGTTACCGCAGTATACTGATCCGGGCGAGGCCACCGATCTGAGGATGTACGGATATGTTTGTCGGCGTACCCAAAGAGATTAAGACCGGCGAACGCCGGGTTGCCATGTTGCCTTCCGGCGTCGCCGCATTCGTTGCCCATGGCCACGAAGTACTCATCGAACGCGGTGCCGGCGAAGGCAGCGGAATCTCCGATGCGGACTACCGCAAGGCCGGCGCACGGATCGCCCAGAAAGCGGAGAACGTCTGGGGCCGCGCCGAGATGATCGTTAAGGTCAAAGAACCCTTCGGCGACGAACTCGATCGCATCCGCGACGGCCAGATCGTGTACACCTACTTCCACCTCGCTTCGAGCGAAACCCTGACGCGCAGCCTGATGAAGAATGGCGTTAGCGCCGTCGCCTACGAAACGATCCAGCGCGGAGACGGCACGCTCCCCCTGTTGACCCCCATGAGCGAGGTGGCCGGCCGGCTTGCGGTTCAAAAAGGGGCCTACTGTCTCGAGGCTCGGAGCAAAGGCCGGGGAATTTTGCTCAGCGGGGTATCCGGCGTCAAACCGGCCCACGTTGTCATACTCGGCGCAGGTACGGCCGGTCAGAACGCATGTCATGTCGCCGTTGGCATGGGCGCCCACGTCACCATCCTCGATATCGATCCCGCGCGCCTGCGCTACGTCCACGACATCATGGGCGGCCATGTCACGACCCTCATGTCCAACCGCGCCACCGTCGGCGAAGAAGTGGAGTCCGCCGACCTCGTCATCGGCACCGTGCTGATCCCCGGCGCCCGCGCGCCGGTCCTCGTAACGAAAGACATGGTCAAGTCCATGCGGCCCGGTTCCGCTATCGTCGACGTCGCCATCGACCAAGGCGGCTGCTGTGCCACCTCGCGGCCCACGACCCATGACGATCCCATCTACCACGAACACGGCGTCGTCCACTATTGCGTCACCAATATGCCCGGCGCCGTTCCAAGGACCGCCACCTACGCCTTGACCAACGTCACCCTCGGCTACGGACTCGCCCTCGCCGACAATGGGCTCGAAAAAGCAATCGCCGAGGACGCCGCGCTTCGCCGGGGTCTCAACGTCTATCAGGGAAAGATTACGCATCAAGGCGTCGCCGACGCCTTCGGAATGCCGTGTGCCGAGATCTGACATGAACATGGCTCAAATGCGGCGGGACATCGAGTACCTCGCCGGAAACCTCACCCACCGCGGCGCCAGCACCAAGAGCGAACGCGCCGCCGCCGAGTATTTGCACGAACGGCTCTCCCGCTACACGCCCGACACGGAGATCGACGACTTCTACGCCATCGAGAGCCCGTGGCTGCTCTTCGCTTCCTATTACGGCGAGTTCCTCATCATCGCCGTGCTCTCGTTCTGGTGGGCCTGGTTCGCGTTCGCCTACGGCGCCCTCGTCTTTCTCCTCTACATGGCCGAGTTCTCCGGCTACCACCTCCTCGGCCGGCTCTTGCCGCACTACGAAACGCAAAACGTCGTCGCTCGCGTGCTCGGACAACGCCCCGAGCGCCTCTTCATCGTGACAGCCCACTACGATTCGCCCAAATACAGCGCCGTCACCTCCGCGGCCGCCCAGCCCTGGCTCCGCGTCATTCATGTTCTCCTCGTAGTCTCCATGCTGGCTGTTCTTGTCTGTTGTGTCATTCAAGGACTCGGTATGTTCGCCGACTCCCACATCCGTCCTGACCTCGTGGTCCAGTGGGTCGCGGTAACCATGCTGCTATGCGGAGCGGCTGCCCTTGTCGTGTGCGACCTCTCCGGCGAGTTCGTGCGAGGCGCGGCCGACAACGCCTCCGGTGTCGCGGTGCTACTCGGACTCGCCGAGCGCCTCACCGAAGATCCCATCCCCAACGCCGATGTCTGGTTCGTCGCCACCGGCAGCAAGGAGACCTGGCTCAGCGGTATCCGGCAATTCATGAACACCCACACCCTCGACAAGGAAACCACCTACTTCCTGAACGTCGATCGCGTCGGCGCCGGCGACCTCCGCTACGTGACCGCCGAAGGCA
Organism: Candidatus Hydrogenedentota bacterium; assembly: GCA_023384315.1. Taxonomy (GTDB): domain Bacteria; phylum Hydrogenedentota; class Hydrogenedentia; order Hydrogenedentales; family SLHB01; genus JAHDWY01. The sequence goes on from JAHDWY010000341.1 coordinate 4,873, forward strand.
TGCTCCACCTTTTCCGCAGCCCGCAGGAAATGGTGTCCGCCGCAAGAGGCGAAGCCTCCGCCTGCGGCGCCGAACCTCTCGCCTGGCGCGGGCTCCCCACCGATGCATTCCTGCCCCTCGCGCGCGGCATGAACGCCCTCTCCATCACCGCCACCGGCGGCCGCGACCTCCGCGAAACCGAAGAAGACGACCGCCCCGGCGACATCGACTACGGTACCGTCACCAAAGCCGGCGAATTCGCCGAAGCGATTCTGCGCCGCCATTCTTAGTTGGGTGGCGCTCTAGCTGTTTGGGTGAAATCGACTTATGGGATGTAGGAAACTATTGCTTGTCAAGACTATTGCTTTGCAGTGCAATCCATGATAAGATTAATCTGGTACAGAGAAAGTTTGACCAAATGGAGGGAAGAGGTATGCGAAATTTGGCTTATGATGGGTCGGCATTGTTTAGCGTTCTATGTATGCTTGCTGTCGTGCCTGCAGTGCCTGAAGTATCCCTCGACACGATATTCGGAGTTCAGGCCGCTGAAGCGGAACTCATGGACAGTTCGAATTTTACGCTCACGATCGAAGGCCAACTCTTCGGCGAATCGAGCACGGAGAAATCGCGACAAGTATTCAATGTAGAACGAGCGTCAAGAAACGTGTTCTGTCAGTATGAATGGTATAGTTCAGTGACTCGCATCGCCTTTGAGGATGCACAGTCTTCGAGCGGCGACGAGATTTCAAACGTCTTTCCGATACCCTCTGTCGCGACCGGAAGAGCTTTAGTTTTGACTGATTACGCATTGGTT
>JAHDWY010000342.1 GCA_023384315.1 Candidatus Hydrogenedentota bacterium
CGGTTTCGTTTGTGACCCTCGCTGTAGCAAGGTTTCGGAAGACGTTAAGCTGAACGTCACCTTCGGAAGGAGAGCGTCTTCCAAGGAGGGCGGGTCTTCCGACCCGCCACGCAGGGGGCCGGCTCATCAGGCCGCATGCACGATATGCCGCGGCGCGTATTGTACCGTCTATTCAGTGGGAACGACGCCGCAACTTAGCGCCAGCTTTGGCGAGGCGGGTTAGAAAACCCGCCCTCCTAACGCGCCACGTTCAGCAGCGTTTCCAGCATGCGGTCGGCGATGGTGATGACGCGGGCGGAGGCTTCGTAGGCACGCTGGAAGAGGAGCAGCGAGGTAACCTCCTCGTCGAGGTTTACGCCAGAGACTTCCTGGCGGCGCGCGTTGAGGTCCTGAATGAACTCGTTTTCCGTGAGAAGTATGTCGTTGTTCGCACGGGCGTCGATGCCTAGCGTCGCGACGGTGGACTGGTAGAAGTCGGAGATGGTCGATGCGCCGCTGTCGAGCACTTGGGCGGTGCGGAGATTGGCGAGCGCGAGTGCCGCGGAATTGTCGCCGGTTTCCGTGAGGTCGGTGCTGAAACCCGAGGTGAGGAGCGCGGGGTTGGCTTGGAGATCCGGATTCAGTGCGATCGACCTGGCGTCCGTTCCGTTGAACAGGTTGTTGAGCCCAAGCGCAGGCAGTACGCCGGTCGAGTCGTTCGCAAAGGAGAAGGAGAACGTGGCGTCCGGCGTGATCTCGATCTGATTCCCGTTGACCACGGCGTTCAGGTTGGCAACCGCATTGAGATCGGTCGCGAGATCGTTGAGCGTTGTGCCGGGATTAATCGTAATGCTGGTCGTCGTCGGATTACCCGCCGAGTCGTAGACCACCACGTCGAACGTGCCGGGCGTGACCGTAAACGGCAGCCCCGCCGCCGTGAGGGGATCGGTTGGCGCGCTCACTTCGTTCGTGCTGATAAGCGTGCCCGAAATGCCTTCCAGGCCCCGGCCCTGACTGTGAATCGCATTGAGTTCCAGGATCAGGGCGCGGGCGATCTCGTCGATGCGGGCGTCCTGCTCCGGAATGACGGTGTCTCGGATGGTGAGCGCGCCGAAGATTTCCCCGTCGCGCACGTCGACCAGCGAGTTATCGTCCACGAACCGGAGTTCCACCAGATCGCCGCGCTCGGGATCGAGGGCTGGATTGCGGAACGCCGTGATTTCGCGGGCGCGCGTCGTGTCGACCAGAATGGCGCTGCCGATCTGGACTTGCACTTGGCCTTGGGCGTTCTCCTGATAGGAGATGTTGATGAGTTGGCCCAATTGGTCGAGCAGTACGTCCCGCTGGTCGCGCAGGGCGTTCGCGGACCGGCCGGACCCTTCGATCTGTTGAATCTGTCCGTTTAGTTCGTAAATGCGCCGGGCCAGCGTGTTGACTTCCGGCACCAGATTGCGCACTTCTTCATTGGCGTTTGTGCGCAGCTCGTCAAACCGCCTGACGAGTTGATTCAGGTCTGTGGCCACCGCGTCCGCTTCGGCGAGGAAAGCCTCCCGGACGGGGAGCGATTCGACGTTGTTCGCGTAGTCGTTGAGGGCATCGAAAAAGCGATCGAGCCGGGTGCCAAAGCCGGCTTCGCCGGGTTCGAGATAGGCATCTTCGATGAGGTTGTAGTACTGGGCCTGCACTTCGGCGCTGCCCAGTCCGGCCACCTGCCGGACGTAGGCCACATCCAGGAAGATATCGCGGAGCCGGGTGATTTGCGCAATACCGACGCCACGGCCGATTTCACCTGCGGTCGTCTGAATGGGAAACAGTTCGACGAGTTCCGCGCGCTGCCGGGAAAAGCCGGGGGTATTGACGTTGGCAATGTTGTTGCCCGTGACGTCGAGCTGGATCTGCGCCGTCCGCAACCCTGACGTTCCAATACTGAGCGCACTAAATAGCGTTCCCACGCCAACCTCCTTGTTGCCTGTGCGGGCCCCAAAACGCTGGGCCATGCCTTCGGACAGGCTCGTCCTTGCCCAAGGGGAGAGCAACCCGCATACCCATTATCGGCGGGGCCGGCGAAGGCCTTTAATTTGGGCCTGAAATGCACGTAAATGGCTGGGATGGAATGGTATGAGGCGGAAAAACCTGCCGGAAGGGGCAAAAGGTGCCGGGTAGCACGACAGGCGTATTCGTCCGGGCTGGTCCGTTTGGAGGAGTCCAAGACCGCTCGAATCCCCTAAACCGGCATTTAAAATTCCTTTAATGCAAAAATAGAATTGCAAAATTGCGGGCTTGATGATATCTTGATATCAGCGGCAGGAACCGCGCGCGAGAGCTACTTTGTAACGTCCGACAGACGGACAAAAAAAGTGTGGCCCGAGTATATGCCCCTAGTGCCTATACAGCTCTCGCCGAGGTTCCTGCCGCCGTGTTTTTCAGCAGAGCGGTGGCGCAGCCGTAGCGGTAGGCGAGGATCATGAAGAATTGCAGGCCGAACACGAGCGAGGCCAGGACCAGGTGGACGGGCTGAAGGATGGGCGGGATCGCGAAGTAATACATGATCGCGCCCGTGGCGATCTCGATGGCGATGAGCCCGAGCAATGCAAGGGCGCACCGGCTCAGTAAGGTGGATGCGCCACCATTCTTCCAGATAACTGCGGCCGCAGCCGCGTTGAGCGCGAGCATGACGATCGAGAACGATCGGTGAATGTAGAAACCGATACCGAGGGATTCCATCCAGTACGCGCGGTTCGCGGAGCGGACGGCGAGTTCATCGACGTGTTCCCGCACGCGGGTGCCGAGCACGACCTGCACGAGTGACAAGGCCAACACGATTATGAGAAGCGGCATGAGCGCCGGTCTTGATTTCGTTTCGATGGCGGCCAACTGGTCGCGCTGGGACCGCGCAATGGCGTAGATGAGCAGGGCGACCAGCACGAGCGCGACGATCATGTGCAGGGTAATCAAGTACGGCGTAAGGTTTGACGCGACGACGACCGCCCCGAGCCACCCTTGGAATCCGACAAGCAGAAACGATATGAAACTCAGCACGGGAACGACTTTGTCGGTGCGCGTATAGGCAAACGAAAAGATCAGCGTGAGGAAGATGAGGAATCCAATCGTCACCCCGATGAGCCGGTTCACATACTCCGTCCATGTCTTCACCACGTTGAACGTGGTATCGGCGTAGCCTCGGTGGGCGTAAATCTCCTGGTAGTTCTCTGGAAGCTGCGATTCGTGCGTTGGCGGGATCCATTGGCCAAAACACTTGGGCCAGTCGGGACAGCCCATCCCGGCGCCGGAGGCGCGGACGATGCCGCCCACAAGAATCAGAAAGTAAACTGCGGCGATGGTGGTGATGCCGACGGCGCGGAAGGCGCGCGGCGTAAGAAACATACTGCTCATGATGGTTGCCTCGAAGGATAAGGGCTACTTCAAATCCAGGATGTCCAGCATCTCCTGGATGCGGGTAAACTTTTCGCGCGGCTTGCCTTTAAGTTTGCCGCGCTCGATTTCCGCGTCATCGATCCGCTGCCAGTCCGCGAACGATACGAATCGCACGCCGCGCGAACGAAGGAGGTCCATCAGCTCGACGCCGTCGCGATGCGCGCAGGGTTTCAACTTCGGAATGTCGTCGAGCAACGCCGCCGCCGTGGCTTGGCTGTCCGGCTTGTTGGTGCCGATGACCCCGCTGGGGCCGCGTTTGATCCAGCCGACCACGTACCATCCCGGGACGACTTCGCTGCCCGCCACGACACGGCCGTCGATATTGGGGATGACCCCGCGCTTTTCGTCGAAAGGCACGCCTTGCAAGGCCACGCCGCGGTAGCCTACGCTGCGAAACACTAGGCCGCAGGCCAATTCCTCCATCTCGCCGGTGCCGACGGCTTTCATGCGGAAGGGTTCGCCTTCGAGCCGGTTTCGCTCGAGTACCAGCGATTCGACATGCGATTCACCGCGGATCTCGCGGGGACTCTTCAGGAAGTGGATGTGGTATCGCCGGTTCTTCACGGGCGCGCCACGGTCAGCGAAGGACTGGAGCACCGCTATGTTCTTCTGACTGTGTTTGTTGTCGGGATCGTCCAGTTCGGCCTGACTCGACGGGTCCAGTTCCAACGCACCCGGTTCGAGGACGGGGTCGCAATCTGACAATTCCCCGATCTCCTTGATCTCGGGTTGCGTGAACTTGGCCTGCACCGGTCCTCGCCTGCCGATCAAATGAATCTCGCGCACCTTGCTTTCCGCCAGCGCGTCCAGCGCGTGATCGGCAATATCCGTCTCCTTCAATTCGTCGATGGTCTTGGCGAGGATACGGCTTACGTCCATGGCGACATTGCCCTGGCCAACAACCACGGCCACCTCGGCCGAAAGATCGAACTCGCGGTCCCGGTAGTCCGGGTGGCCGTTGTACCATCCCACGAACTCGGTGGCGGTATGACTGCCTTTCAAATCCTCTCCGGGGATGTTCAAGCGGTTGTCGGTCTCCGCGCCGCTCGCAAAGATGATGGCGTCGTAGAAGCGTGCCAGTTCCTCGATGGCCACGTCACGGCCGACGGTGACATTGCCCCAGAATGCGAAGCCGGGGGTCCCGGCAATCTTGTCATAGACACGAGTGACGCTCTTGATCTTGGGATGGTCGGGCGCGACACCGCCGCGGACGAGTCCAAACGGCGTCGGCAAGCGATCAAACATGTCGACGTGTATTTGTGGTTCCGCCTTGATCAACGCTTCCGCGGCGTAGAACCCGCTGGGTCCGCTCCCCACGATGGCCACGCGCAACGGCATTCTCGCCGTACCCAGTTCGCTCATGTCGTCCTTTCCCGGTTGCCGTCTGACGCGCGCGGAGGAGGAGAATCGCGTTGTGTGATGCCCGCCCCCCGGCTGAATGCCTGAATATAGGAGGGCACTGCGGTCAAGTCAAGGATTGGCGCAGTTTCTGTCGGGAAGGGATATCCCGAAGCCCCGCATTGCCTTCTCTGCCGCACCGGCCCAGTCGCGGTTGGCGGCGGGACTGGCGGGGCTGGGATGGAGGATTCGTCCGATGGTGTGTCCGCCATCGCTGAGGGCCTCGCGGATTCGGCCCTCCGCGAACGCGCCCACGCCCAAGACGCAGACGGGCTGTAGCTCGGCGACTATCCCGCGCAGAGCTTCGTCGCAGGCCGCGAAAACGGGGTCGGCTTCGCTCTTCGGCAGTTTGTCGGGGGTGCGATTGCGTCCGCTCTCTTCCATGAAACAGAGGGGGCAGTAGTTGGCCACGAAGAACCGCTCGAAGAACCGGCCGGGGGTTCCAAAGCGGTCGCGCGCCCAGCCCCAGAGCCGCGTGCCACTGACTTCGCTGCGGGGGCATTCGAAGCCTTCAATTGGGCGTTTTGGGTGCTCTATCGCGGGTTTCCGCACTGGCGCCTCGATGCCCATCCAGTCCCGCACCATGGCGACGTCACCAAATGGCACGCCGGTCTGAGCCATGCCAAAGGGGCCGGGATTCATGCCGACGAGGAGGACTTCCTTCTTGCCGCGACCATAGCGATCCAGGTATTCCGCATGGGAGTCCCAAGCGTACTCCAGCGGATTGTAGACGTACGCCGTCGGTGGCGCGAAGGTCAATGGTTTCAATGTGTTAACGAGATCGTGGGAGATTTCTTGCAGTGCCATGAAGGGGAGTCTAGCAAATCGAACCGG
>JAHDWY010000343.1 GCA_023384315.1 Candidatus Hydrogenedentota bacterium
CAGACAGATACGCGCCGGGAGGGAAGAGCACCGTGCCGCCGCCCGACGCATAGGCGGCATTAATAGTAGCCTGAATCGACGCGGTGTCCTTCGTAATCTTGTCGCCGATCGCGCCGTGATCGCGGACGTTGAATGAAACGGCCGCCGTCTCAAACGCGGGACCGGCGGCCAGCAAGTATGCTACGAGCGTAAGAAGTCGCATGATCGCCGTCTACGGCATGCCGCCGGCTTTCTCGATCACCTCCGCAATCGTCACGGGCGCGCCGTCGCGGCGTTTGCTCTCGTCGGCCGCCTCCATGAACGCGAAGATCTCGATGGTTTCTTCGGGTTCAATCGGGACCACGCCGGTCTGGAAGAACTTCACAATCTCGACGACGAGCGGCGCGTAGTCGCCACCACCTTCCTGTTCGGCGACCGCGTCCGTTCCGAAGAGAATGACTTTGTGAGGCGTAGCCTGGTTGCGCAAGCCGCGGAGGGTGCCGACCCGGCCGCCCGACCAGATGCCCGTGACGACGTCGGTATCCGGGGTGGAGGTACGAACGACGCTTTCGCAACCCGTACCAAGGGCCGTGAAGAGGGCCTCCGTTGGGTGCACGCCGTACCAGAAGAGGTCCGGATGATGCTCCTCGAGATGGGCGGGGCCGAAGGAAATGGCGCCCTTGATCTCGCCGACGTTCTGTTGCATGAGCGCGGTCATGCTTTCGTAATAACGATACGAGGAGGAACTGAACCACGGCACGTTGTGTTCCTTGCCGAGCTTGTAGATCTGAATGGCGTCAGCAAGCGAACCGGCTACCGGCTTGTCGATGAATACCGGCTTGCCCGCGGCGAACACGGGCTTCACTTGCTCGAGATGCGGGCGTCCATCGACGCTTTCCAGCAGCACCGCGTCAACCAGCGTGCACAATTCCTCGATGGTCGGCACGATCTTCACGCCGAATTCGTCCTGCAATTGCTGGGTGTACCCGTCAACGCGCGAGTAACTGGACTCGATATCGTCGCTGCCACCCTTGTACGCGGCCACCACCTTCGCGCCGGGCACGTGTTTGGGATCGTTTGCGTCATTCAGTAATTTGGTGAAAGCGATGACATGGGACGTGTCGAGTCCGATGATCCCGACGCGAATATCCTCGCCGTTCGCGCCGGATGAGAAAGCCGCAGTTGCCATAACGAGAAGTCCTACCTTAGCCATGGTTCCAATTCGAGCGATCATGTATCTCACCTCTATTCCGTATGTTCCGTATGCTGATGACGGTCCGCGTCATCCGGCGTACATTTTCCGTTCAACTTGGTCATATTTCATTCGTTGCCCCGACTCCAATGCGGCCGCGGCCATAATCGTGGCCACCGAGTGCTGATGCCCATACGCGATGTCCGCAATCGGCAGCTCGCGCGAGCGCATGCATTCCAGCCAGTTCGCCATGTGGTCGCTGTCCGGCGGCATGTCGAGCTTGCCTTCACCGATGGCATTGCCTTCCTCGCCGCCCACACCCGAGTAGGTGTTGGCTTCCAGGTCGAGCGTGCCGTAACGGCCGTGAACGGTATAGTGCGTTCCCGCCGAGTTGGTCAAGCTCATGGACCAGTTGAAGAGGTAGCCCTCGGGATACGCAAGCAATGCGTGAAACACGTCCGTGTGTTCACGGCCGTCCTTCCACACGTAGAGGCCGCCGTGCGCTACGGCGCTGTCCGGATACGTCGATCCCATGACCATGTGGGCCGCGTCGATGAGATGGGCCATCCACAATCCTGAAATGCCGTTCGTGCACATACGATACAGGTGCCAGCGGCGCAACAGCTTCGGGTCGAACGGCACCATCGGCCGGTTGAACAGGTAGGCCTCCCAATCCACGTCCTCTTCCTTGCAGTCGTCATAGTCGCGCGCCCAGCGGGCATGATTGAAATCGTTCCCAGCGGAGATCCGGCTCACGTGGCCGAGCTTACCGGAAGCGATGAAGTCGTGCGCGGCACTCCAGCGCCCTTCGCTGCGGCGCTGCGTGCCCACCTGAACGATGCGTTCATTCTGCCGCGCCAGATCGACGGCCTCGTTGGCGTTCTCGATGGAAAGGGCCATGGGTTTCTCGACGTAGACGTCCTTCCCGGCTTTCAAGGCTTCGATCATGATCGGCGTATGCCCGAAGTCGGGCGTGGCGATGACTACCGCGTCGATATCGTCGCGTACCAGTACCTCGCCGAAGCGGGAGGTCTCGAAGGGACGCGCGCCGAAGGTCTTCTCAATGATCGCGGCGGCGGATTCCCGGTTGGGACGCCATACGTCGCAGACGGCAGCAACCTCGACATTGTGCGACTCGCGCAACCGCGCCAGGCTTTCCATGTGCGCGCGGCAACGGCTCCCCGTTCCGATGAGACCGATCCGGATCCGCTCGTTGGGACCCGCGGCCGCCTGGCTCATCATGCTCGCGCCCAGGGCAAGCCCGGACGTTGCCAGAAAAACCCGTCGTGATAATGAATCGTATGCCATTTCTATTTCCCCCTTCTCAATCGCGGGGTTCTCAAGTACCGGCCCCGCAAAGTTTCGCGCCTGAAGGATGCGTCCGGCCATCATACGCCACTTTTGGGCTGGGTGTCACACGGAGTCTGCCTGCCGATGCACGGCTCGATCGCGGGTGCCTTATTGATTAGGATTACTGGGAGGAGGGGGAGCAATGAAGTTACACACCGTACTTGCCGCATTCATATTGGGGACGATTCTTGTCGCCGGGCCGTCGGCCGCAGACGAACTCACCAATGGCTTCATAGAACCCCCGGATTCCGTCCGGCCCTGGGTCTACTGGTTCATCATGGACGGCAATCTCAGCCGCGAGGGCATCACGGCAGACTTCGAGGCCATGAAGGACGCGGGCCTCGGCGGGATGGTGCTCATGGAAGTGAACGTGGGCATCCCGCGCGGGCCGGTCGAGTTCATGAGCGACGAATGGTGTGAACTCTTCGCCCACGCCGTGAACGAGGCCGAGCGCCTGGGCTTGGCCATCACGCTCAACGCGGGCCCGGGCTGGACCGGCAGCGGCGGACCCTGGGTCAAGGCGGAACAATCCATGCAACACCTCGTCGCCTCCGAAGTCGAGGTGATCGGGCCTACGCAGTTCGACGATATCCTGCCGCGCCCAGAACCGCGCCCCCCGTACTTCGGTGAATCTGGATTGCCCGATTGGATTAAGGAAGCGCGCGAAGCGTTCTACGTCGACGTGGCCGTGCTGGCCGTCCCCCACGCGAGTGCGCGCATTGCGGATATCGACGAGAAGGCGTTGTACGTACGTGAACCGTACACATCGAAACCCGGGATAAAACCGTACCTGCCCGCACCCGCTTCCTACGACGTCCTACCAAACGACGCGATCATTCCCGAAGCCGGTATTGTCGATCTCACCGATCGCCTGCAGCCTGACGGACGTGTGACATGGGAGGTCCCCGAAGGCGAGTGGACTATCCTGCGTTTCGGACGGCGCAACACGGGCGCCAACACGCGCCCCGCGCCCGAACCGGGTCTGGGTTTTGAGAGTGATAAGTTCGACCCCGCGGCGCTGGAAGCGCATTTCGACGCCTTTGTCGGCCGGCTCGGTGGGTCCGCGGCCGAATGATCGCACGACCGGGTGGACCATGCTGCACATCGACAGTTGGGAGATGGGCTCGCAGAACTGGACCGGCGGCTTCGAGAAAGAGTTCCGCACACGCCGTGGATACGACCCCTTGCCCTACCTTCCGGTCATGACGGGGCGCATCGTCGAGAGCCTGGAGGTGTCTGAGCGGTTTCTCTGGGATCTCCGGCTGACGGCGCAGGAACTCGTGCTCGAGAACCATGCGGAGCACCTGAAGGCACTCGGCCGCGAGCATGGATTTGGTCTGTCCATCGAACCCTACGACATGAACCCCACCTCCGACATGGCCTTGGGCGGTGTCGCGGACGTGCCCATGTGCGAGTTCTGGTCGCACGGATTCGGCTTCGATTCGACCTTCTCCTGCATAGAATCCACATCCATCGCCCACACTTTGGGGCGGCCCATCGTCGCGGCGGAAGCGTTCACTGCGGGGTCGGACGAGGCGTGGCAACTGTATCCGGGCGCGATGAAAAACCAGGGCGATTGGGCCTTCGCCACGGGGATCAACCGCCTCGTCTTTCACCGGTACGCGCACCAGCCTTGGCTAAATCGCCGGCCGGGCATGACCATGGGACCCTACGGAGTCCACTGGGACCGCACGCAGACCTGGTGGCCCATGGTTTCGGCGTATCACGAGTATGTCGCCCGCTGCCAGTTCATGTTGCGCCAGGGAGCGCCGGTCGCGGACATCTGCTACCTCGTCCCCGAAGGTGCGCCCCATGTGTTTCGTCCCCCGGCGGGCGCCCTGGAAGGTGAGTTGCGCGACCGGCGCGGCTACAACTTCGACGGCTGCGCGCCGCAGACCTTGATCAACCACGCAACGGTGCAAGACGGGAAGATCGTTTTCCCCGGTGGCGCAGCTTACGGGTGGCTCGTCCTTCCCACGGTCGATACGATGACGCCTGCATTGCTGCGCAAAATTGAGAACTTGGTAGAATCTGGCGCATCCGTCATCGGTAATCCGCCAAGGAAGTCGCCGAGCCTCTCCGGATATCCGCAATGCGATGGGGACGTACGGGAGTTGGCGCTTGAGATTTGGGGTTCCTCGGACGTTCCAGAAGAACCTGCCATACACAGCGTGGGCGCTGGGCGCGTCATCTGGGGTGAGGATTTCAAACTGACGGCGGACCCCGAAACATTCCCGCCGCTGTACCCCGATTATGAAGCGACTGCCGAGGTTCTTCATGCCGTGGGCGTCTCACCGGACTTTGAATCTGACGGTCCCATTCGCTATACCCACCGGCGCGCAGGGGAAGACGAGATCTATTTCGTCGCCAACCGCAGTGGGGAAACGGTCAACACCCGATGCACGTTTCGTGTCACCGGCCGGATTCCGCAAAGTTGGAATCCGGTCACCGGAGCGATTCGAGATTTGCCCGACTTCTCCGAGGAAGGTTGGGGAACTACACTGCCGATCTGTTTTGCCCCGTACCAGAGTTTCTTTATCGTTTTTCGCGACAATTCGGCGGGTCCGGAAGATGCCGCGCTACTTGGCAATTGCCCGAGCGTAACCCCTGTTGCCAATGTGGAAGGTCCGTGGCATGTTGCCTTCGATCCCAAGCTGGGTGGGCCCGGGCAGGTTCAATTCGACATGCTGGAAGACTGGAGCACCCGCTCCGAACCTGGCATCAAACACTACTCGGGGACTGCAACCTATCAAACCACGTTCAATTGCGCCGACGCAGATTACGCGTTGCCGCGGTCGGTGTACGTCGACTTGGGCGTCGTCCACAGCATGGCACAGGTGCGGCTGAACGGGAACGATCTGGGCGTGGTATGGTGCGCTCCGTGGCGCGTCGAGATCACGCGCCACCTGAAACCCGGGGCGAACGCCCTCGAAATCGACGTGGCAAACCTCTGGCCCAACCGGCTAATCGGGGACAGCGCCCTGCCGGAAGACGAGCGGCTTTCGTGGACCACCTGGAACCCGTACAAGCCCGATAGCCCCCTGCTGGCTTCAGGGCTA
>JAHDWY010000344.1:0-3513 GCA_023384315.1 Candidatus Hydrogenedentota bacterium
CGCGCGGCTACTACTTGGACAATCCGGCCTTTGTAAACTTCGAGGCGCTCAAACCATTGGTATCCATGGACACTGACGAACGCTTGGATTGGCTTCGCGCCCATGACATCCGCTACCTCTTCTACCCGGAAGCCTACGTGCTCGAATCGCCGGCGTTTCGCGAGACCGGCGTGCTCGACGTCCTGAACGACTGGCGAGCCGATGCCAGGCACTTCACGCTACTCAACCGCTTGGAAATCGACCGCCCGCGTGCCGAAGGTGCGGAAGTGGTCGAGATCTATGAAGTCGGGGTGCTGGAGCGATGACGCCATGACTTTCGGCGAACGACTGCGCGCCTATGCCGAAAAAGACGGCCGGGGGTATCCCGACTGGGCGGTCCGATATGAGCCGGTCGTGCGCTGGTTGCAGCCGTATCTGCACGCCGCTGAACCCGTGCTCGAGATCGGCGCCAACGAAAACGGTCTGGCGCGCTTCGCGAACAGGCGTACCGTCGTCGTGGACATCGCACGGGACCACCTCGCGGCGGCGCGCGCGACGCAGGACGTGCTGCCTGTACTTGCTGATTGCACCGCGCTACCCTTCGCGCCGGATGCGTTTGGCGCTATCGTGTGCATGGACACCTTCGAACATGTGGATGAGGAATCGCGTGAAGCGGCCGTGCGTGAGATCGTCCGCGTGACCTCCGGCGCCATGGCTGTCGGATTTCCATCTGGCGCCGAGTCCGCTTGCGCGGAAGAAAGAATCCGCGAAGACTACCATCGCTTCTGCGGGCGTACCATCAAGTGGCTCGAGGAGCATACCGCGAATCCGTTGCCGGATGCCGAGTCGATCGCCCAACGATTCTCGGAATCCTGCGATAAGGAATACACCGTGGCGATCCGGAAGAACGCCAATCTGCGTATGTGGACTTGGATGTGGCGCGTACTGATGTGTGGGTGGCCGGGCCGGGGCAATGCGGCGTTCCAAGTGCTGCTGCGCTGGATGACACCTCTGTTGTGCCGCATGCATTTCGGGACTTGCTACCGCGCGATCGTATGGGTGGAGCCAAAACGATGAGCGCAACGCTGTCCATCGTGATCCCCACGTGGAATGGCCGCGACTTGCTTGCGGAATGCCTCGCGTCCTTACGGCTGCAATCGCGGCCGGCCGACGAAATCGTCGTGATCGACGACGGCTCCACCGATGAGACGTCTGCCTTTCTCGCGAACGGCCATCCCGACGTACGAGTCGTCCGATTGGAGTTGAACACTGGTTTTTGTGTGGCCGTGAACGCGGGTATTCGCGCAGCGAAAGGCGACCTAATCTTTCTACTCAACAATGACATGACCCTCGCGCCGGACTGTCTGGAGAAACTCTGTGCGGCGGCCGCATCGCGCGAGGCCGCACTGTTTGCGCCCCTGGTCTTCTTCCGCGACGACCCGGACATCGTATATGGCGCGGGCGACTGCCAGCGCGTGAACGGCCGGCCCGAAAGCATCGGATTCCGGTGCAGGCGCGACGCCTTCGAACTGCCGCTGCGCATATTTGGCGTCTCAGCGGGAGCTGGATTGTACAAGCGCGAAGTGTTCGATCGCGTGGGGCTTCTGGAGGAACGCTTCGTCGCATATTTCGAAGACAGCGACCTGAACCTGCGCGCGCGCCTCGCGGGATTCGACGCGCAATTGGTGCCGGAAGCAATCGCGTGGCACGTGGGCTCGGCGAGCCTCGGCGGCAAGACGTGGTGGCGGTCGCGGCAGTGCTGGCGCAACCACGCCTTGCTTGTGTTGCGGAACTTCCCGGCGTCGCTCATCCTGCGGCACCTTGGGGCGATTGTTGGGGAGCGCATCAATCAGACCCGCCGCCTGCTTTCTTCAGCACGTGCGGAATTCGGCCTGGCGCGAGCCTTCGGAGTGCTCGTTGGCGCGGGAATGTCGCTTGGGGCCGCGATACCGGCAACAATCGCGGCGCGGGCGCACATCCAGTCAAACCGGCGCATCACGCCGCGCCAACTGGAAGATCTCATGAAGAAGTCTTGAATCTCGGAGAGGTTGTTGTGGCCATTTCATACCGTTCAATCTGCGTATTCTGCTCATCGAGCGACGCCGTCGCGCCGGTGTATTTTGACGCAGCCCGTGCGTTGGGCAGCCTGCTGGCGCGACAACGGTTGACCCTCGTCTACGGCGGCGGAAACGTGGGGCTCATGGGCGCCCTGGCGCGATCAGTCCACGACGGCGGCGGCAAAGTCGTCGGCGTAATCCCGTCGGCCCTCCGCGATCTGGAACTCGCCTACACGGAAGCCGACGAGCTGATCGTGACCAAGGATCTCCGCGAGCGCAAGGCGATTATGGAGTCCTATGCCGACGCTTTCGTAGCCCTGCCGGGCGGCTACGGAACGGTGGAGGAAATTGTTGAGGTGCTTACACTTAAACAGCTTCGCTTCCATGACAAACCGCTTGTGTTTCTGAACACGGCTGGATTCTACGCACATCTTCGCGCATTCTTCGAACATCTGTACGAGCACCATTTTGCGAAACCCATATCCCGTGGGTTGTACCGTTTCGTTGACGAGCCCCAAGATGTGCTGGATGTCTTGGAGCGATGGGAACCGACCCCGGCGGGAACCAAGTGGTTTTGAAGGGATCGGACGGATCGGACTGATCGTTCCGATCCGTCTGGTGCTCGCCCAACTCGACTGACCAAGTTAAACTTCGCCTCCCCAATAGATGGTGGTGTACCATTTCAACTGTCATCTATTTTGTGCTCTATCAATGAATTACACCCTCGTTTTGTTCTTGACGAACCTGTAAACGGTTGCTACCATGCCGCGCCTCGAAAGGGGCATTTACCCTAGATTCTCCAAGGGCTTGCGTGAGAATCGGGGTAGATTTTGAAGTCTTTCTCTGGGCGATGACTTGGGCTGACTGCGGGGAAAGAATGGCATGCCTACCTCTCAAGAATTTAGGGAACTCAGCGTCAAGGCGGGCGCCGTCGACGAAAGCTCCGCGCCCGCGCAGGTAATTGGCCGGGACGAACTTGTTGAGGCGCTGTGGGTGCAGGTGAAATCGGGAAGTACCCGATTGTCTGCGCCGCGTCGCATCGGCAAGACCTGGTTCCTGAACCTGGCCTTGGCCATGCGACCCGAATGGGCGGGGCCGACCCTGTTCAACGCGGGCGCCTGCCGCAGTCTGCGCGAATTCGTCTGGGAGCTTACCCGCCACCTGCACAAGCACAGCTTCGTTCCTGATTCTTGGGAAGAGCAAGTGCGGCGCTGGTATACGCAGCGTCCGGCTACTGTCGCAAGTAGCGCCGAGCTGGGTTTGGAAGCGGACTGGGAAGCCGTGCTCACGAAGACCTGCGGGATTCTCATGGAGAAGGGGGCAGCGGATTGTCCGGTGCTGATGATCGACGAGTTGCCGGCGTTCCTGGATACGCTCATGGGCGAGTGGGCCGAAGACGAAGCCGGCCGGCTCCTCGAAGCATTGCACAAGTTGCGCGTCCAGTATCCCGCGTTGCGCATGATCCTGAGCGACGCCC
>JAHDWY010000344.1:3523-5539 GCA_023384315.1 Candidatus Hydrogenedentota bacterium
CGATAAGTTGCGTAGGGGAGGATTTCAAGGCCAGCACCTGGAAGACTTGCCGCCATTTGAATTGCCCGCGTTGTCGCCTGCGGACGCGCGATACCTCGCCGGCTGCTTGTTGCTGGGCGAACGGGTGCCCTGCACCGACATCCATGCTGTAGCCGGGGCGGTCGCGGAAGCATGCAAGAGCGTCCCGTCGGCGATTCGCAATACCGTGGATTGGATGGCGCGATTCGCGGAATCCCCGTGGTCGCCAGACCGGGTCAGCGAGATCCCCTCGATCCGCGACTTGGAAGAAGACGATCGGGCCGAGCCGGGAACGTTGGAAGAACACATCTCGCTATTCGGCCCGGAAGACTTGGTCCAACCGGAGCCGGATTCGCCTCCGGCGCTTGGCAGCGCGTCTGACCATCTGGCCAATCGAGGCTTTGCGACGCTGTTTCCCTTTTCCCTGGACGCGGTCGCGGACGAATCCGCGTTGGTGCGACACCGTTTGACCGGCGAGCCGCTGAACGATCCAGAGAACCGATCGATTGTCGCGGGGCCCTTGGCCGAACGCGGAACCGGCGATCCGCTTGACCCGGCAAATCGATCGTTCGACTGGCTCGAAGCAACCCTGAGCGCACCGCACCGGAAGGTCGTCATGGACGTGCGCACGGCCCTAGCCCGGGGCGTTCAGTCCGGCGCACCGCACCACATCGTTCTGGCGGGTCCGGCAGGTAGCGGCAAGAGCCATACGCTTGCCGTTCTGGCCAAGGGGTTTGCAAAAGGGCTCGGCCTGAGCGGCCGTCCCCGCAAGATTATCTATCTCACGGGGTCCGACCAGGTGGCGGAATCGCCCTTCGATCTACTGCTCGCGTGCATGCAAGCCGAGAACAGCGCCAACGAGAGGCTGCGGGCGCGGCTGGATGCGGCGGCACCGGAGAATCGCTTTGGCGAATTGATGACTGCGTTCCGCGAACGCTTTGGCAATCAGTGCACGGTGGTGGCCCTGGAAGGACTGGGCACGCTACTTCGCAACTGGAACAAGACCGCTCTTGAGAGCCTACGGTTGTTTCTCGATATGCACCCTTCCGTGATTCTCCTGGGCACCACGGGATCGGAACGGCTGGACACCGGGCGATTCCACGGCTGGCTCCGCGAGCGTTTTCGGTCTTGCGTCATGCCGGCGTTGGCCGCGGAGTCGTCGCGCGATCTGCTGTGTTCCCTGGCGACGGCACGGGGCGATCGCGGCTTGGCCGCCGCCTTACGCGAACCGCAGCGGACCGGCGTGGTACAAACCATCCACACCTTGAGCGGAGGAAACTGCCGAGTCCTCGCCTCGCTAGATCGGTGTCTTTCCGTCAAAGGGTTGAGCGCACTGGGCGAGCCGGTATTGCAGATGACCCGCGGCGATCTTGCGCCCGCCTACGAGCGCCGCATCGGCGACCGGCCGACGCAGCAGTACAAGATTTTGCAGGCCCTCGCGGAGCATCAAGGGCGGGCCGTCAACGTGACGGAACTCGCCCGGTATATGTTTCTCACGCCCCAGGCGGTTTCTCGCCAGCTCCAGGAGTTGTTCCGCGCGGGGTTTCTCGTTCGTACCCAAGTCGGTCGCGAGATCTGCTATGAACTCAGCGATCCCTTGATTCGCTTTGTCCTGGATTTCAAGCACGGCCGCGACACCGCGCTGCCGCTGCTGGTGCGGGTAACGCGCCGCTGGTGCGAGATCGATCGCCTGGGCCGGTCCGAGGATCGCGGGTTTCCTTTCGTGGAAGCGTTTCGATTCGAGAGCCTGGTGGACGTCACCTTCGCGATGGGCGCATCCGACGACAGCCCTGCGGCAGTCGTTGCGCTCGTTCCGGATGCCGGCCAGCAGGTGGAGAAGCGGTGCGAGCGAATCGCATCGCGCCAGCTTTCGCTCGGCAGTCCGGAGCTCCGGAATTCCGAAATGGAACGGCAAATCTGCGCGCTCGGAGAGGAGACGGAGACCGGGTTCGCCATGATCTTCCGAGCCGGGGGACTGTTCGCGCAAGATCGCAACTA
>JAHDWY010000345.1 GCA_023384315.1 Candidatus Hydrogenedentota bacterium
CAGGCCATGCCGCTTGCGTGGTTTGCCCTAGGCTGTTCTGTGGCGGACTTTCAGTCCTGGGATTGCGACGACGAATCGCGGCGACCGTCCTACCGGGGCATACCTGATATCCCTTAGATTGAGTGGTCTTCTTCGAAGGTTTCGAGGTCTTCGAGGGGGCGGAGTTTTTCGAGGGCGCCGGTGACGGCGTCGTGGGCGGAACGCATGGCGGCGTCGCCGGAATCGTCATCGGCGTTGGGGTTGACGCTTTGGAGCGCGGCGACGAGGCCCGTCGCGATATCGGCGAGGCTGCGAGCGGCGCCTTCGAGGCGTTGTCCGGCGTCGCTGCTGGCGCGGCGCATGGTGTCGGAAGCACGCCGCATCTCGGCCATGTCCGCTTCGAGGCGGTCGGCGCGCGCGGTAGCTTCCGCAATCTGGGCCTCGGCATCGCGGCGGGCCGCGGCCAACTCCTCCTCTTTCGCGCGCAGAGCCTCGCTCAGTTCGCCCGCACGTCCTTCGACCTCGGCGCGGACGCGGACGAGTTCCGCTTCCTTCGCTTCGAGAGAGGATGCCAACTCGCCGGTGCGCGAATCGAGTTCGTTTCGTAAGGCCGCCAACTCGCCATCCTTCGCCTGCAACGCCGATTCGAGATCGGCGATACGCGCATCCGTCGCTTCCTTCGCGCCGGCCAATTCCGCGCGCGCGGCATCGGTTTCGCGTTGCGCCTCGTCGACGCGGGATTGCCACTGGTCGCGTTCCGTCGCGAACTCCTGTTGCACCCGATCGAGCGTGCCGTGGGTTTCGTCGAGTTGCGTCTGAACCGCTTCCCGTTCGCGGATGAGTTCCTGCCGGACCATGTCGAATTGGTCGCGGTCCTCTTCGAGGGTGGCGACCCGCTCCTGCAAGCGGTCGCGTTCCGCACTGAGTTCCTGCAGTTGCGCGTTCAGCGTTTCCTGCGCGTTGGCGGTTTGATCGAGCGCGCCGCGCAGTTCCGCGACCTCCCGTTCCGCGTCGCTCTTGGCCGCTTCAAAGGCGTTGCGCAGTTCTTCGGCATCCCGCAGCGCGCCGTCCTTTTCCGACTCAAGCGTGGCGCGTTCCTGTTCGGCGCGTTGCAGTTTCTCACGCAGGTCGGCCGCCTGTTGCCGCAACTCCTCCGCTTCCGCAGCCGACGCCTGCCGCAGGGCATCCAACTCCGCGCCCGCCTGTTCCGCGAGCGCCTGTAAACGGACCACTTCTTCCGGGTCGATGGCCTGTGCGGCCTGGGCTTCGATGGCCGCTTCCAACGCGGCGACGCGCGTCTGCTGTTCTTCCTCGACCGCGCGATACTCGGCGCGGAGACCGCCAATCTGATCGATCAGCCCTTCCGCCCGCTGGACGACCTCATCGCGTTCCGCTTCGGCGACGGCCTTTTCTCGGCGCAAGGTATCGATCTGCGAACTGAGTTCCGTACGCGTGGACTCCAACTGTGCGCGCAAATCACCCGCTGCCGACGCGTGTGAACCGGCTTCTGATTCGGCGCGTTCGAAGCGCTCCTGCAGATCGCGCGCCTTGCCCTGTTCCGCGCTGAGTTCCGTGCGCAACCGGTTCAATTCGTCGCGCAGTTCCTGCTCTGTCTGGGAAACGCCTTCAGACGCGGCCCGAAGATCGGCGATTTCTTGCCGCGCCGAATCCAGTTCCGCCGCGCGTTGCGCCGATTCCGACCTGACCGTTTCGAGTTCGGTCTTGAGCGCCGATTCCGCTTCGGTGTGTTCGGCAAGTTTCGCCTCGACGGATTCCAACTTGCCCCGCAACGACGCGGCCGTTTCCGCGTCGCTTGACGCCTGCTCCTGGACGGTTTCGTATTTCTCGTGCAGGCCGCGGGCGGCCTCGAGGTTTTCCGACGCTTCCGCCTTGGCTTCCGTCAGGTCCTGTTCGAGGGACGCAATGGTCGCCTTCAACGATTCAGACTGCGCCAGCTCCGATTTGAGCCGCTCGATTTCGCGATCCCGCTCGGCCGCGCCCGCTTGCGCGATGGTGAGTTGCTGCCGCGTTTCATTCAGGTTTTGTTCGACTGCGGCGCGCGCCTTCGTTTCGGCTTGTTCGGCACGCTTTCGCGCCGCGGCAATCTCGTCGCGGGCCGCGGCCAACTCCTCCTGCACGCTCGCGGCGAGGTCTCGCGCGACTTCAAACTTGTTGACCACCTCGGCCTTCGCGATCCGTTCCGCGTCGAGTTCCTCTCGCAGCGCGTTGATGGTCGCCGTTGTGTCGCGATCGAGATCTTTCCCGACGCGGCTCAGGAGCGCGCGCAATTCCTCGATCTCTTCCTGCTTCTTCTGAAGCTGCGATTCGCTTTCTTCCCGAAGCTGGCGTTTGATCCGGTCGATCTGCGTTTCCGTACCCTTGGGCACGATCTGCGCTAACTGACCCGAATCGAGCAGGGCCTTGAAACTTTCGCTGAGGTGATGGAGCCGCCCCGGATGCACGCTCGTGGCGATGACGACGTAGTGATTGTTGTCCAGAAATATCCGGACCACGGCTTCGAGTTCTTCGACGAGATCGCGGAACCGCTCGAACTGGTCGACAAGCAAGATGGCCGACTGGGCACGCTCCACGGGAGACGGATCGTCGATGAGCGCGCGCACCTGATCGGGGAAGTCATAGGCGGTGACGTATGCGAGCCCGGTTTTGGAAGATCCCGCGCGCACGCGGTTTACGATGGAATAGAGGAGATGCGTCTTGCCGCAGCCCTCGTCGCCGAGGAGGACCACCGGCACGGGGCTGACCGGTTTGAGATCGGCCACGTCGCGGCAGAGCTGAAAGGCGTGATCGTTCGACTCGTCTACCAGAAATGAGCCGAAGTTGAACCTTTTCATACGAAAAATGCTCCCCGCAGGCGGCTTGTCAACCAAGGGCGATTCTAGTCCCTTGGCCGAAGCCTGTCAACCCGTTTAGTGCCAAGGGGAAACAATCCGGCGTGGGTCCCGTGTTAAGTCCAGAAAAGGTTGCCTGCGTCGGGCGGTGTTTGCTACTGTTCCCCGAGTCAGCAGGAGGCAGTTCTGCATGCGTATTGACATAGCGGCGCAGACGGATATTGGGCGGCGCAAGAGAAACAACGAAGATTACTACGGAGTTTTCCGCGACGACACGGCCGGTCTGCAGCTATTCCGCGAAGGCGCCTTGCTCTGCGTCGCCGACGGCTTGGGCGGGCACATGGGCGGCGAGATTGCCAGCAAGCTCGCCGTATCCATCGCCAAGGACATGCTGAAGCAAGCGCCGCCACCCCCCGCGGCGGATCCGGATGAGGACGAGGGGTTCATCCCCGTCATTCGCGAAGCCATCAAACTGGCGAACGACAACGTCCACCGGACCAACACGGATCTCGTGACCAAGGGCCGCCCCATGGGGACGACGCTGTTGAGCGCGGTGGTCACGCCGCGGAAAGTCTACATCGGCAATGTGGGCGATTCGCGCTGCTACCACATCCGGGACGGCGAGATTATCGCCAAGACCGAAGACCATTCCTGGGTGGACGAACAGGTCAAGTTCGGCATGATGACGAAGGCCGAAGCGGAATCGGACAACCGCCGCCACATCGTTACCCGCAGCATCGGCACTCATCCCCAGGTGGATATCGACACCTACATCTGGCACATCGTGCCCGGCGACATGTTGCTCCTGTGCACGGACGGGCTCGTCAACATGTGCAAGGACGCCGAGATCATCCAGGAATTCCGCCGCAACGCGGCCCCCGCGGAGATTGTGGGCCGTCTCATCAACATGGCCAACGACAACGGCGGCAAAGACAACATTACCGTCATTGTGGCGGACATCAGCCCGAGTCTGGGCACGATCATCCGGCGCAACGTGCTCGCCTTCACGCGCAAACGCGGCGCGGGCATCCTGATTTTCCTGCTGGCGATCCTGTACGGCGCGCTATGCGCCCTCGGTGGATACTGGTTTGCAGGTGGATTCGCCGTCGAATGACCGCATCCGGAATTCCGATCCGTCCCATTCCACGTAGGTCTGGTGAGCCAGCCAGTCGCCGGTATTGATGTACAGCCCCGCCCCATCGGGCGCCGGATGTTCCTCGATCACCGGGTAGTGCGAATGGCCGCACATCACCACGTCTGCTTCTCCCCGTTCCAGTGCCCGCCGCGCGAAGTTCTGGAGGGGTTTCACCTCCGGACCCTGGCTGGGGTCGTCCACCGCCTTGAGATGACGGCTGCCGCGCGAAACACCCTGGGCAAGGGCCATCGCCCAATCGGGATGAATGAAGCGGAACAAGGCAACCACCAGGGGGAACCGGGCGATGCGCTTGTAGATGCGATAGCTCACGTCTTCCGGGTTGATGCCATCGCCATGGACGAAGAGCACACGTCTCCCGCCGAGATCCAGCAGGAACCGGTTTTCGTGGATCTGGAAATCCAGGTGATCGCGCAGGAAACGCCCCGCCCAGAAGTCGTGGTTGCCGCACACGAAATCAAAGCGCACGCCCCCGTCGCGCAGGTCGGCGAAAGCGCGGAGGACATCGAAGTATCCGCTGAAAATGACATGCCGGTATTCAAACCAGAAATCGAAGAGATCGCCAAGGATGACGACGCGCCCGGTTTCGGAAGCGTCGATGGAGCGGAGGAATCGCACGAATTCGGCCATGCGCTCGCGACCGTCCGCCGCCACGTTGAGGTGGACGTCCGAGAAGATGACCGTGTTCATCGAAGGATGCTGAACTTGCTCAGGGGCCAGAATCGCAATACGGCCTTTCCGATGACCACATCATCGTTCACTGGCCCGAAACTGCGGCTGTCCTTGCTCACGTTACGGTTGTCGCCGAGCACATAATACTGGCCTGCTCCCAGCTCCCGTTCGGGGTCCGAGGCGTCGAAGGTATCGCGGATTTCCTCAGGAAGATAGGATTCCTCAACCAGATGGTGGTCCACGAAGAGCCGGCCCCGTTCCAGACTCACCGAAACGTCGCGGGGACCGTACGATCCTTCGCCCACGGCCGAAACCGTATTACCCCCCTCGGGACGAGGCCCTTCGGCGACCACACGCTTCACGTAGCGCTTGTTGGCGTCGTCCGTACTGTCAAATACGACAATGTCGCCGGGTTCGATGCTGTCGAACCCAAGGACATGAGGAAGTTTAAAGACCAGGATGCGCTCGCTGTTGTGCAGGGTGGGTTCCATGGAGGGACCTTGCACTTCATAACCTTCGAGGACGAAGGTCTTGAGCACCAGGAACAAGACGAGAAAAAGCACCACCATTCGCACGAACTCAAAGACTTCGCGGCGAATGTTTTGCGCGGCGTCATTGGCTCCCGTCGACGCCTGCGGGGTATTAGTCACCACCTGTAGTTTCCTCTCAGCGCGCTATGCCACCTGAAATCTACCATTTCGGAGGGCGCGTTGCAAATCTGCCGAGCTAAGTATTAAATCCTCGAATACCGTAGCGTATCTTCCGACATCGCGGAGATCGTGCGCGTCACTGCTTGCCGTTGCGGGGATCTTCAGCGTGCCGGAAAGAGAACGTGCGAGCCGCTGCTCATGTTCCTTCAGATTCACGCTAGCCACTTCCATGGCTGCAAGCGGCAAGGTTTCCAGGCGCTCGTCA
>JAHDWY010000346.1 GCA_023384315.1 Candidatus Hydrogenedentota bacterium
TCATCGCCCTGAGCCTTGTCGCGCCCTGCGCGTTTGTGGCGGAAGTCTATTTCGCCAAAACCGGCGGCGACAATTACTCGCTCACGCGCGCGTTGCTCATTGCCGCGACCGTCGTCGCGCGAGACTTGCAGCCCGTGTTCGTCGCCGAGGTGGCGATTTTTTTGGGGCTGCTCGGCTTTCGCTTTCTCCGCACGGGCGACCGCAGTCCCTCGGTACCGTTCATCGCGGTTTTCCTGCTGGGCGCTATGCTGTCGCTGTTCTTCTTCTCGGGCGCCGTGGCGGAATTGCGTTGGAGTCCCGACGGCATGACCGACGGTATCACGAAGGCCTACCACCGGTTGACGCAGGAGTACATCGCCGATATCGGGCGAGGCGGCAGCATCCGCGGGTTCATGGAGCAGTTCATCGAGCTGCACCCCACGCTGTCCCACCATCAGCGCGTGCATCCACCGGGACCGACGGTGCTGTTGTGGCTGCTTTCCTTTCTGGTGGGCACCGATCCCTTGGCCCTGTCGCTGGCGACGATGGCAGGGGCGACCCTGTCGTTGATTCCCTGCTACCTGTGGGCGCGGGAACTGGGCGGGCCGCGCATGGGGCTGGTGGCCTGCGCGATCCTCGCGTTCTCACCGGGGATCGTTGCGTTTACGGCGACCAGCGCGTACATGCTGTTCATGCCGATCACGCTGATGACGCTTTTCCTCTTCGAACGGGCGGTACGGCACGGGTCGTGGTTCGTGGCGGCGGGCGCGGGCGTGTTCTATGGGCTAGCCGGATTCTGTTCGTTCAACCTCCTGTGCATCGGGTTCTACTTCGGACTGGTCGGAGTCTGGGAACTGCGCGATCGGGAGGGACGCCTGCCGATCATTCGGACGGCGGTGCTGATGCTCGGCGGATTTGTTGGCACTTATTTTGTCATGTACCTGTGGTCCGGGTTCAACATGATCGACTGCTTCCTGACCTGCTGGGAAGAGCAACGCTACGATCTCAGCAACCAGACCGACCGTTGGCCGGATCTGTGGTGGCGCTTGTTCCACCCCTTGTCCGTGATCTACTACGTGGGGATTCCCGTGAGCGTGCTTTGCGTGCAGCGGTTGTGGAAGCCCGACGCCATTCAGCACCCCACCTTCGTGATGATGGTGCTCACGTTCGTGTTTCTGAACGCCGTCGTCCCCGCGCGCGGCGAAATGGAGCGGACGGGATTGTACATGTATCCCCTGTTGATCGGCCCCGCCGCGCACCTCCTGACCACGCGCTGGCAACAGAGCCGATCCGAAGCGCCCCTCGCGGTGGCCGTGGGGTTCCTGGCATTTCAGTGTTGGGTCACGGAATACTTGTTCTGGACATACTGGTGAGCCGACTCGGAAGATCAAATCCGAAATTCGAATCTCGAAATCCGAAACAAATCCAAAATCTCAAATTTCAAATCCCAAAATGTCGGGCGACATAGGGGCGGGGAGTGGCACTTCGCCCTTCTCCGTTTCGGTGCTTTCTTCGTTTTGAGTATTTGAATTTGTTTCGTATTTCGAGATTCGAATTTCGAATTTGTCCTCACGGCAACGTCAGACTCACCGGCACCTCCCCTTCGCCGGCGATGCGGATGAACTGGGACGCTACGCGGGCGTTGGACATGTCGGGCGACGGTTCGCCGGTCATGCCGATGGCGACGATGGTGTAGTCGCCGGGTTCGACGCCGCCGGCGCGGAAGGAGCCGTCGGGCTGGACCATGGCGTTCCCGGCGATGAGGTGTTGGTTGGCCATCCAGAAACTCTGGTCGATGGTGGTGACCTGCATATTGCCCTGGACGATGACGACGAAAATACGGCCGTCAGGATTGCCTCCGGCGATAGTTCCGGTGATGGTGGCGCCGGCGGTGACTTCGAAGTCGTGCCGCGTGACGCGGCCATCGAGGGCATTAATCTGGGCCGAGCGGGTCTGCCAGTCGTTCTCGCCGGCCTGGTAGCTGACCCGCAGCGTGACATCCCCCGCGACCATTCCTTCGAGGCGGTAGAAGCCGTTGCCGTCGACCTGGCCGTTGAAGCTCTCCACCGTTCCGGATGCGCCGGTGACCGATGCGGACACATGGCCTTGGGTGACCGGTTGGCCGCCCATCATGACGTACCCTTCGACTGTGGCGTTGCCGCCGGGGAAATCGAAGTCAACGATGGTGACCTGGTCCTCGGCCACGAGGGCCTGCTGGTGGGAGTTGCGGCTGGAATTGCCCTGGCGCACGTTCGCCATGACGATGACTTCACCCTCTGCCACGCCTTTGATGGAGTACATACCGTTGCCGTCGGTCTGCGTGCTTGCAGGGCGGCCGCCTTCGGCGCTCCGCTGCACGTGAACCGACTGGTTCGCCGCGGGCTGTCCCGCGATGGTGACGCGTCCTTCGATGGTACCTCCGCCGCCGAGCTTAATGGTTACCTGCGCCGCGCCGCCGGGGGTGACGGTCACCGGCGCGGAGCCGGGCGCGTAGTCGCCGTGCACGGCTGACACCATCGACACATCCGGAGCAAGCGAAGTGATCTCGAAGTTCCCGTTGCCATCCGACGTGGCTACCATCTCACGGTCGATACGCCACTGATCGGACGGCGCATTCCCGAGGTATATGCGCGCGCCGGGCACCGGCTGGCCGCTCTTGTCGATGACCAAACCTTCGATGGTCGCGCCGGGCTCCATCTTGAAGAGCACGCCGGAGACCGTGGCGCCTTCGCGCACGCCGGAGACAGGCTGCTGTTGCGGCGCGAAACCTTCGGCGAGAACCGCAACGTAGTTGTCGCCGACTTCCACGTTGGTGAGGCGGAAGTTGCCTTGGGGATCGACAAAGGCCGTCAAGCTGCCGTACATCCCGGGCGAAGACAAATCGATTTGTCCGGGGAACGCGCCGATCTGGAACTTGGTGACGGGCTGGCCGTTGCTGGCGCTGATGATGCGGCCTTCAATGGTGCCGCGGCCGGACAGCACAAAATTGACGTTGGTCGAGCCAGCCTCGACAGACGGCTTTTCTTCGCGGCTGTATTCGCCGTGATACGCGAAGACGCGATAGGCGCCTTCCTGCAAGCCCTTGATGGTGTAGTTGCCGTTTTCATCCGAATTGGCATAGCCGTAAGAACCGCCACGGTCCATGTGCGCATTGATGTTGGCATTCCGGAGCGGCTCGCCCGAGCTGTTCGTGACGCGGCCGGCGATGGTGAGGCCGGCGGCCTGGACCTAAACGATGCGCACCTCCGTGTGCTTGTCGACCTCGGCGCGACTCACATCGGGCGCGGTGCTGGACCAACGCCGGCGGTAGCAAAGGTAAGGCTGGACCTCAATTCGGTAGGTTCCAGCGACGAGACCCTGGATCTTGAATTTTCCATCTTGGTCGAGACCGGAGCCCTGCTGTGGCGCGTCCATGGCGCCGCTGACGGGGTGCGCGGTGACACTGGCGCGGGTCATCGGTTGGCCGGTCCTGTCCACGACGATGCCGGCGATGCTGCCGCCGGTGGACATGACAATCTCGATGCCGTTCAGGTCGGAAGTGCCGAGGTCGAGGGGACCCACCATGGGCGCGCTGAAGCCGCGGCCGGAGGCCGAGATTCGGATCTTCTGGTTCGGCGAGTATCCGCGGTGTTCGAAGGTGCCGTCTTCACGGGTAATGGTCGATTCGCCTTCGCCGTTATAATTGATCGGTTCGCTTTGAACCTGCACGCCTTCGACGGGGTTGCCTTCCTCGTCGAGGACCGTGCCGCGCACATAGAGTCCGCGTTTGACAGCGAACTCGATGCCTTCGACGGTCTTCCCGAGCTGCACGTTGACCTTCTGATCCTCCCGATCTTCGCCGTGGAGATACCCGGGTTTCCAGCGGCGGCGGATCGTATGGGGGCCTTCCCCGAGTCCTTCCAGCTTGAAGAAGCCGTTCGCGTCGGATTCCGCGTCGCGGCTCGGGGTCGTCCGGTTGTCCGGGCGAGCCTGGAAACGCACGGCCTCGATGGGGGCGCCTGAGTCGGCATCGAAAACCTTGCCGAGAATGACGCCGCCGGTGGCCACAATCAGGCGGAGTCCCTCCACGCTATCGCCGCCCGCGATGGTGAACTCCGGCGGTTTGCCGGAAAGAAGCCGCGTATCGTCCTCGATGGTGACAGCGTACTTGCCGTCCGCGAGATGGGCGATCTCGAAGCGGCCTTCCGCGTCAGACTTCGCCTCGTTCTCCGCGCGGTACTGCTCGCTGTCGGCGGTGATGGTGACGCCTTCGATGGGCTCGCCCGTTTCCGCTGAGACGACTTCGCCCGTTGCGCTGCCGCCTACCGTAAGCACAAGTTCGGTGTCGGTCGTGCCGAGGGGAATGTAGTCCGACGTGAGCATGGCGTAACCGTCCGCTTCGACGGAGAGTTGCCATTCGCCTTCCCAGAGATGGGGAAGCGTGAAGGTGCCGTCGTCCTCGGTGCGGGCCTGTGCGGCGGCGCCGGTCGAGCCGCTCATGTGATGGCGGTCGTCGCGGGTCTTTTCCGGGTATACCCGCGCGCCGGCAATGGGTTCGCCCGATTCGTTGATGACGATGCCGGCGATAGACCCGGCGGGGCGCATGACGACGTCCGCGTAGGCGATCGGTTCGTCATCGGTGACATCGGCAAACGCCGTGCCGAGCATACCATCGGTGGTGGCGATTACCGCGTAGTCGCCGTAGGGCATCCGGCGGATTTCGTAGGAGCCGTCACCTGTCGACGCGGCATCCCATTCGGGACCGTCCTTGACGGGTTCGCGATTCGGCGGTTGCGCGACCAGGAGCGCGCGAATTTCCACACCCGATACCGGAACCTCGTTGTCCGCCAGCTTGACCGTGCCTTTGATGGCGCCCACGCCCGCGCGCCGCTGCGTCCGACCCGAATCATCGGAGCGCGTGCGGTCGCCGCTCACCTGAAATGGACTGTTTGGCCGCACCACTTCCCGGGGGCCTTCGGGTTCCGGCTCGGTGACGGCCTCTGGCGATTCGATTTCCGCAAGTTGGGGTTCGGGTACGGCGTCGTCCGTCTTCCCGCTGTTGAGGAAGTACCAGGCGCCGCCCACGGCCGCTACGACCACCACAATCAGCGCGACGAAACGGATGTTTTCGTTCATAACCTTTCCCCAGTTGATGCGGAGACGTTAAGAGCCTCCCCCTTAGAGACGTACGAGGGGCCGATTTGGTGACGAAATGATTGCTTTGAGTAACGCCGATCAACCGCTGTTTCAGTGCGTCATTCTACTATGGGAAGGAGCGACTGTCGAGAGTCCGGCTCTCTGCGGAAGCGACCGTCCCGACGCTCGGACGGATCGGACAGATCAGACCGATCCGTCTGATCTGGCGGCGCGTCCGGCTGTTGCGCCCATGAGTTTGCTTGACTTGCGCGCTGGGAATGCGCTATTGTACCGGACTTGTTGGCCGCTGAACGGGCGTGGTTTGTGCCCGTTGACGGGCCGACATCTGTCTGTTTGTCGCGGCGATGGGCGCCGGGCACGCCACAACGATCGGATCTCACGACGGGCATGCGCGCCGTCAACGTGTCTGATTCCAATGGTTTAGGAGGACGTAGAGAGGCTTATGGCCA
>JAHDWY010000347.1 GCA_023384315.1 Candidatus Hydrogenedentota bacterium
GGCAACCCTACCGGACAACCTGTGCGCGGATCAATCGCTCCCCACTTCACCGCAACGCCGGCTTCCCAAGTGTGAAAAGTGTGCTATACTGAGAAACGTTCTGGGTGGGAGGACGAAGAAAAATGGCAAGTCTCCTGAGTTCGAATTCTTTCTGGCGTATCTGTTCTTCCGTTCGCCGCACCGTCTTCCCCTGGCGAAACGAAACGTTTGAATGCTGCGCCCGATGCATCCATCGAATCATCCCGGACGAACGCTACGCGATCATGCGCCAAGGGCGGTGCCCGCAATGCGGATGCACCGAAAGCGTGGAAGTCAACCTTGCCGATATCGTCGGCGAGGATAAGCCTCCCCCCCCCACGCCCTGGCTTCACTTCTAACTCTGTAGACTCCTGTATAGACCGGCGCGAGGCTCTTGGGCGGTACGCAAAGCGCCCCCTTTCCCAAAACCGAGGAAAGAGTTAGAATTACGAATAGAGAATCGTAGGGAAGTACAGGCGATGACGCGGTCATGAATCAAGATACCCACATTCCCTTAGTCTTGACTCGGGACGACGACGAGAACATTAGCTTCATCCCTGATGAATTGCGCCGGGTCGTCTTGCGAATTCTGAAGAAGGGAAGTTCCTCCAAGGGTCTCGTTTCCACCAAACGGCTGCACCGCGCCGCGGAAGGCGGCGACCCCTATTTCGTCGCGTCCGCGGTGTACGATTTCCTCTGGAAACAAGTCGCCTCGGATAGCCGCAAACTCCTGTACCCCGTCGTCGGAGACTTCTTCCTGACCGCCCTCGAGCAAACGCTCGGCCAGATAGGCCCTAACAACATGAGCAGCCGTTTCGCCGAATTGATGGAGTGCTACAAGCTCTCCGGCGATGTGCATCGCAGTCTGGAAGGTCCCTTGTATTGCGCCGACCTCTTCCTGCTAAAAGTCACCCAACTCGTCCTGAGCGCCGGCGAGATCGCGAACGCGCAAACCGACCACGCCGCGCAACCCCAAACGCTCCGCGGTTCGGAGTTCCTCGTAGAGCGCAAGTATACTGTCGAAGAACAGATTCAGCACAGTCTCGAACTTGCCCGCGACGCCCTCCTGGACTGTCAAAAGGAACTGGCCCGCATCAGCGACGGCAAGAGCGCACCGAACGATAGCTATATCACATTCGTTCGGAAATCCATGAACCGGCTTTCCCTGTCCTGGGAACAGTGGAACGAGATGCACCAGCAGAAAGGAATCCTCAGCAAGTCGCCAGAAGAGTACATCACCGAGGGCCTCGTTCGCGCCGAGAAGGTCAATTCTTTAGTACTCGCGGCCTTGCTGCTTGAACAAGCCGGAGAAGAATATCAAGACAAAACCTGCCGCATGTTCCTCAATCATCACTTCAGCGACAAACCGGCCGACCATCCCAGCCGCGGCTGCATCTTCGACGCCGGCGAAATTTATCGCGACCAGGGAATCACCGAGCGGAACCACGGCGCCTACCTGTTGAGCGAGCGCCGGTTCACTCGCGCAATTCAGTTGTTCGGACAGCTCCACGACCGCACATCCCTTGCGCAAACCCTCATCGAACGGGCCCGCGTATTCATGTACAAGAAAGCCGAATCATGGCGCGCCCATGACGACCTGCACCTCGCCGCGCAGAACATCGCCGCCGTTCAGAAGCGTCTACCGCCCACAGGACCGCTGCCCGAACTGGCCCCCGAACAAGTGCTCCACTTCCTCGAACACAAAAACCTCCTGGAAGAAGCCAAAGCCTACAAGGCCCACGACAAAACTTTGCACGATTAAGCGCCCCAAGGAGAACGGGCGTCCCGCCCGTTTCACTGGATTCAGACGCCACCTTAGTCCGAACAATCGCGAGTGACTCGCACACCAATCGCGCCAACCCGCAGTACCGACCCCACCGGAAGCCGAGCGCAAACCTCCCACTTCACGGGCTATAGTAATTGTGCGTGCGCTTGCTGCGCCCGTAGTGTGCTTGCTCCCAAAGACGCGGTCGCTCCGGATTCGGATTCTCGGCCTCGTTCTGGTAGATGTGCAACGTGTGGCCATTGAGGACGACAATCTCTTCCCGCCAATCACCCGCCACGTCTGCCACATAGAGCCGGGCCGCTTCTTCCTCAAAGGTCTCAACGAATGCGCCCGTGATCGGATCGAAGATACACACGTCGCCATCCGTATGACGTTCTTTGGCCGCGGCAAGTTGCTTGCCCTCGCCCGTCCAGTCGATCGTATGAATCACTTCCACCCCGGAAGCGGTCCAACCGCCGGGCGCCACGTCGTCCATCTCGTAGTGCGCAATGAGATTCCCCTCGGCGTCAAATACAAAGGGTTTCTGGTGTTCGTTGAACCGGCTCCGGCACCAAATCTCATGCCCCGGCCGTTCCGGATCGAACTCCCCCACCGCCGCGTTCTGCGGCTCCCACTGCTGAAAATCGGTTTCCCAAATCACCGCCTCGCGTCCATACAGGAACACGCGGTTGCCGTGCAGGTCATCGCGCTGTCCCCCTTCCTCGAGCGCGACCACTTCCAACCCCGGCAAGTCGGGTCGCGAATCGCGCACAAACACGGAGTCAATATGGCCGCGCAATGGAATGTTGCACAGGAATTCTCCCTCGGGGCTGACCACTTGCCCGCCGAGCACTTCGTCCCGGCCATCGCCGTCCAGGTCGGCAAGACGCGCGCCGTTGTGGGCGCAGGTCGTAAAGTCCGCGCGCTGCCAAATCGGCGTGTACTTTCCGTCACGCAAATCTTCCAGACGGTACGCGGCGATATGGTGCCCGACCCGGTACCCGTCTTTGTTGGTCGTCTGGATGAACAAATCCCGATCCCCCTCGCCGCGAAAATTCGCAATCGCCAGGTGTTCCCAACGCTCCGTGCCGTCAGGATGCGGCGGCTGTGCCGTCCACTCTTCGACACCGTCGGCCCCGTTCACGACGTGAAGCGTGTTGTCGTTCGTGAAGTACAGGACCTCCGTTGCTCCGTCGCCGTCGATGTCCCCCGCGGTGACGCCAGGACCATGGTGCCCCGGAAGACCCTCGCCCTCGGATGACCCGCCCACCCGTACTTCCACCTGATGGATCCAACGCTTCGTCCCGTCATGGGCATACGCCGCGACATGACCCGGCACGGTTACCAGGTAATCCATGAGCCCGTCGTTGTCGATGTCCCACACCACGATCCCCCCTGCCGAATCGTCCGGCGCAGGAATGTCGAGTTCGATGACGTAGGGACTAGCCGGATAGGGCGCCCACTCAGCGGCAAGGGCCGAAACCGAGACCGCGACCAAGCAGACAACTACGAAGAGCGTTCGCATCATGGGGAGTACTCCTTGCGTGTGAAACACTTCGCCAGACGGTATCAGAGGCGAATGTCCTATACAATGGCCGCAGGCTCTACCCAAGTTGCCACAAATCTATCAAATCGGACTTGAACATATAATCGCATGCGGTTATACTTTTTACATGAGCACCACTTTCCCCACAATAACGACCCGCATCGTGCTTGCCTGGTCAATCGGGATTCTGTCCGCCGCGCTGGCCTATGCACAGGACCGCTTCGACGGAGAACCCATCCGGTACACCCATTCAAAGCCGGACAACCCCGTGTCCCGCTTGCAGGATGCCATCAACCAGGACCGCGAGACACTGCAGTACGACTCCCAATTCGGGTACCTCCGATCCATCCTGGCGAAACTGGACATCCCCGTCGAATCGCAGATGCTCGTCTTTTCAAAGACCAGTTTCCAGAGCGATCTCATCAGCCCGGAAACACCGCGCGCTATCTACTTCAACGACGACGTCTACATCGGCGCCGTCCAGAACGGCAGCGTCATCGAAGTCTCCGTCGCGGACCCCAACCTCGGCGCGGTCTTCTACACGCTCTCACAAAACAAAACTGATACACCCGTATTCGTCCGCAAGGGCCACGAGTGCCTGCAATGTCACGCAAGCAATTTCACGCGCGACTACCCCGGCCACATCGTCCGTTCCGTCTATCCTGATGCGGACGGGTTCCCCATCGTGCGCGCGGGGTCGTACGTGACCACCCACGAAAGCCCCTTCGAAGAGCGCTGGGGCGGCTGGTACGTGACCGGTACCCACGGCGACGCGCGCCACATGGGCAACGTCATCGCCACGAAAACCGAACACAGCGCGGAACTCGATAGCGAATCCGGCGCCAACCAAACTACCCTTCCCGCGCACGTACGCGCCGATGGCTACCTCACCGCCCACAGCGACATCGTCGCCTTGATGGTGCTCGAACACCAGGTCCACATGCACAACCTGATCACCCGCGCCGATTTTGAAACGCGCCTGGCCCTGCGGGACGAAGCAGTCATGGACGAAGCCTTACATCGCGACACGGAAACCCTCAGCGAAAGCGCGCAACACCGCATCGCCAGCGTGTGCGACAAACTCGTCGACTACATGCTCTTCGTAGACGAACCCGAGCTGGACGATCCGATTCAAGGCACCTCGGGAGGCGCAGTGCTCGTCGCCTCCATTGGCCCCGGCGGTCGCCCGGGTCGCGCCCTGCGCGGACTCGTTCGCGGGGCGGGGCGGGTCTGCGGGGCGGTGAGTTACCTCATCTACTCCGAACAATTCGACGGACTCCCCGACACGGCAAAGGACTACATCTACCAACGCCTCTGGGACATCCTCACCGCCAAGATCGACACCGCCGACTACCTGCACCTCACCAACTACACAAGCCGCGCCATCCGCGAAATCCTCCTCGACACCAAACCCAACCTGCCGGCCTATTGGCACTCGCACTAGCTTCATCAACACATCCGCGGAGTCTGCCCCGTCTCGGATGTCCCTTAGGTCCCTCACGTCCCTTACGTCCCTTTGCGTCCCTTCCGCCGGACCGTAGTTTGACCTGCCTCACCGTATAAAAACTTTCCGCCACTGAGCGTTTGCTATACGAACGACCCACCGCTCGCCCTTCGGAATTCGAGGTATTCTCCCCATTCGCCGCCCTCTGCGCGGGCACACGTTTTGCTCCATCTCTGGAAGAATGACTGTGCCTTCTCGTGTCGGCCCCATCGCGAATGGCGGCAACCGCCCCACGAGAAGCCGGCGCAAACCATGAGAGGTAGCGAACCATGAAAGCAGACAAAACTTCTATCGGGCTGCTCGTCTCACTGAGCCTGGCGCTCTTCCCCTTTACCGGGTGTCAGACCGCGAGCGAACACCGCACAGGCACTGGCGCACTGACGGGCGCGGCCATCGGCGGCGGCGCGGGCGCGCTCATTGATGAAGACGATCCCTTCCGCGGCGCGCTCATCGGAGCGGTAGCCGGCGGCGCAATCGGCGCTGGCGTAGGCCATATGCTGAAAAAGCAGAAGGAAGCCTTTGAGCGCATCGATGACCTCGAAGTTCAGGAAGAGACGGTGATCCTGCAACAACCCGCGCCGGCAACGGCCCCCGGCGAGACGGCCGC
Source organism: Candidatus Hydrogenedentota bacterium (assembly GCA_023384315.1). Taxonomy (GTDB): domain Bacteria; phylum Hydrogenedentota; class Hydrogenedentia; order Hydrogenedentales; family SLHB01; genus JAHDWY01. Next base: position 5,441 of record JAHDWY010000347.1, read on the forward strand.
CGCACCCGTGGAGACAAGATCCGAGGCCGTCTTGGTCCGAGTCCCTTCCGAGATCCTCTTTGAACAAGGCTCCGCGGCCCTCTCAACCGCAGGGATGACCAAGGTGCGCGAGC
>JAHDWY010000348.1 GCA_023384315.1 Candidatus Hydrogenedentota bacterium
TGTCGTCTATGTCGTATTTCCTCATCGGACTCGATGCGAATCTGCGCGTCACACGGTGGAATACGGCCGCGCAAGTTACCTTCGGCATCCCGTCGGAGTCGGCTACCGGCAAAGACATCCGAAACTGCGGTATCCGATGGGACTGGATCGCGATGGAGCCGGCCCTTCCCGAGTGCATCAACTCCGGCAGACCAGTCAAACCCGCGGATGTGCGGTACACGAAACCCGACGGTACGGACGGCATCCTGGATGTCACGATCAATCCGGTGCGAACGGCAGCGGGAAGCGCCAAAGGAGTGTCCATCATCGGAAACGATATTACGGCGCGCCGCAACCTCGAATTGCAGCTCCTCAACGCCCAGAAACTGGAGTCCATCGGCAATCTCGCATCGGGGATAGCCCATGAGATCAACACGCCGATTCAGTACGTCGGAGACAACATCCGGTTCCTCCAGGATTCGTTTCGCGATCTCAATCAACTCGTGGAAGAGTTTCAGGAACTGGCGCGAATCGCGAAAGATGCTGCCATTGACGGCGGACAACTTGACAAGGTGCAAAGCGTTTCCGAAACGATCGATCTTCCCTATTTGATCGAGCAGATCCCTAAGGCCGTCCAGGATTCGCTGGACGGTGTGGAGCGGGTCGCCAGTATCGTGCTCGCCATGAAGGAGTTCTCGCATCCGGGTACGGCGGAGAAGACCCGGGTCGACCTGAATCGCGCCATCGAGAGTACGATTACCGTGGCGAGAAATGAGTGGAAATACGTCGCCGAAATGGAAACCAACATCGATTCCAACATCCCGGCGGTGCTCTGTTTGCCGGGCGAGTTCAATCAGGTGGTCCTAAACGTACTCATTAACGCGGCCCATGCAATCGCCGACGTCGTCGGCGACGGTTCCCGCGGCAAAGGGATAATTACGGTGACGACGAATTCCGACGACGACTGGTTCGAGGTTCGCATATCCGACACGGGCTCGGGAATTCCGGAGGCGATTCGCGGCCGGATTTTCGATCCTTTCTTCACGACCAAAGACGTCGGTCGCGGCACCGGCCAAGGGCTCGCCATCGCCCACAATGTCATTGTCGAAAAGCATGGAGGCACAATCACGGTTGAGACGGAGATGGGAAAGGGATCGACATTTGTGATCCGGCTTCCCATCGACGGATAGCAGGCCCGGTTCCAAGCCATGCCAGCAACACGACGCGCGGGTTTACGAGTAGGTGGATATGAAGTCTATCTTGTTTGTTGACGACGAACCCAACATCCTGGTCGGTCTGGAGCGCATGCTGCGACCGATGCGGCACTCCTGGACCATGAAGTTTGTGAACGGCGGACAGGCGGCGCTGGATTTCATGGAGAAGGAGCCAATCGATGTCATCGTATCCGACATGCGCATGCCGGGAATGGATGGTGCTCGGTTGCTGTCCGAAGTGATGCAGCGCTACCCCCGCGTGGTTCGCATCGCCTTGTCCGGCCATTCTGGCGACGAGACGATGCTTCGCTTGACGGGGCCCATCCACCAATTCTTGAGCAAGCCGTGCAATCCGGACGTGTTGAAGGAGACCGTGGAGCGCGCATTCTCCCTGCGCAATCTACTGCAGGATGACGCGTTGATCCGGCTCGTTTCCAGTTTCACCGCCCTCCCGGTCCTGCCTCGTTCACACACGGAACTGATCGAGGAACTTCACGCGCCAGACATTAGCGTGAAGATGATCGCCCGAATCATCGAACGTGACGTCGGCATGGCCGCGAAAACGTTGCAATGGGTGAACTCGGCCTACTTTGGGGTGCGCAATCAAGTCACGAGCGTCACCTACGCGGTCAGTCTACTAGGACTCGATGTCATCCGTTCGATGGTGCTGACCATGGGAGTCTTTTCGGAGTTTGCCAAGAGGCGCCTTGCCGCGGGATTCTCCCTGGAAACCTTCATGGACCACAGCGTCGCCGTCGGCGCTTCGGCCAAGCGTGTCGCGTTGCAGAACGGCACCAACGAGCGTCTTGCGAACGACGCCTTCACCGCCGGCATCCTTCACGATACCGGCAAACTCGTGCTCGCCGCCGGCCGATCCGACGAATACGCGAGTCTCCTCGCGCGAACCGGGGGCGACACCTCTCAGATTCATGATATCGAGCGCGAAGTCTTGGGGGCCACGCACGCGGAGGTCGGTGGGTACCTCCTCGGCCTTTGGGGATTCCCCGATCCCGTGGTCGAAGCCGTGGCCTATCACCACAACCCCGCACACTGTGTTGCCCGTGGCATCACCCCCCTCGCGATTATCCATTGGACCAATTCCCTCGTGCATCAATCGGAATCCGGCGCGGGAAGCCGCGGGAGCGGCTTGATTGACGAGGCCTATCTGGAGGAAACAAAGTTGCGAATGACCCGTCCGGATTTGTTCGAGCCACGCGATTCCTCACTCAGCCCCGAGGCAAACACATGAAGGAACCCGTGCTCTTCGTCGACGACGAGCCTGCGGTTCTGGCGGGGTACGAGCGCCAGATGCGCACGGCCTTTGACGTCCACACGGCACAGGGCGCCCCGAAAGGGCTCGAACTCCTCCGGGGTAATACAAGCTTTGCCGTGGTCGTAGCCGACATGCGCATGCCGGAAATGGACGGAGTTCAGTTCCTTCGCGCGGTCAAGGAGCGATCGCCGCTCTCGGTTCGCATGATGCTAACCGGGCACGCCGATACGACAACGGCAATCGACGCAGTCAATGAAGGTAGCATCTTCCGGTTTCTGACGAAGCCCTGTCCCCCAGAGGTGTTGAAGAGGGCCATCTTTGCGGGCATCGAACAATGGCGGCTGGTTCGCGCCGAAAAGGAATTGCTCGAAAAGACGCTCAAAGGCAGCGTGCGCGTTCTCATCGACCTGCTGGAACTGCTCAATCCCGCGGCGTTCGGTCGAGCGAATCGCGCTCGGCACGTGGTCCGCCATATCGGCCACGAATTGAACTTGCCAAACCTCTGGCAATTTGAGCTGGCCGCACTACTCTCTCAAATTGGATTCGTCACCGTGCCGCCAAGCATCCTCGAGTTGTACTGTTCGGGTCAGCCCTTGGCGCCACACGAAAAGGAGATGTTGGACGCACACCCGCGCATCGGCGCGGAACTCCTGATCAACATCCCTCGCATGGAGCCCATCGCCGAGATGATCCGGAATCAGGATACGCCGTATGCGGGCTTCGGCGCGGAGGAACACGATCCCGAGAAACTCGCGATCGCCCAAGGCGCACAGCTCCTCAGGCTGGCCCTGGATTTCGACAGTCATGTTTCCGCGGGCTCCAAACCCAGCGCGGCGCTCGCCGCCATGCGCCGGCAACCACGCTCGTACAATCCGGAATTCCTGTCCCGGCTCGAGCACTACAAGATTCGTTCGGATAGACCGCAGTCGGTCCGGTTGATTACGGTGCGCGAGTTGACCGTCGATATCGAAGCAGACGAGGATATCAAGACGACCAACGGGCTCCTGCTGGTCGCCAAGGGGCGTCGCGTCACCTATCCCCTGTTGCTCCGGATCCGGAATTTCGCATCCGGCGTTGGCGTCCGCGAGCCATTCCGGGTCCGGGACACGTAGCTGGAATGGATATCCATGGCCGATAAGATTCGCGTACTTTATGTGGACGACGATGAACGCGCGTTGCGAACGGTTGAACGCAGCCTTCGCGAGTACCAATCGCAATGGAATCTCGCCTTTGCCAATAGCGGGGAGGCCGCCCTGAAGTGTCTGCAAGACGGGCACGACTACGTGCTCGTCACGGATTGGATGATGCCCGGCATCAGCGGACTCGACCTCTGTCAGCGGGTTCGCGAACAGGACGCCCAAGGTCAATCCGGATACACGTACATCCTGCTGCTGACCGGAAAGCAGGAAATCACCAGCATCGTCGAGGCGCTGGAAGCCGGGGCGGACGATTTTCTCTCGAAACCGTACGATCAGCGCGAGTTAATCGCCCGCGTCCGTGCCGGTATTCGCATTGTCGAGTTGCACCAGCGCTTGCGCGAATCCAACGAAAAACTCGTGGTTCTTGCAACCACGGACGGGATGACCGGGTTGCTGAATCGCCGCCGCGGGCGCGAAATACTCGACGAAAACCTCCTGCTCCTGAAACGCGGCAAGCAGGATCTCTCGGTCATCCTGATTGACTTGGATCGCTTCAAAGGGGTAAACGATACCTACGGGCACGAAGCCGGCGACACACTTATCAAGACAGTAGCGGCGCGACTGCGCGATGCGTGCCGCCAGTATGACAGTGTCGTTCGATGGGGCGGTGACGAGTTTGTCGTGATTTGCCCCCACACGGACGGTAACGAAGTGGCTGTATTGGCGGAACGAATACGAAGTAAGATGGCCGACGAACCGGTATCCATTTCCCGCGAAGTGACCATTGACCTTACGATCAGCGTGGGGGCCAGTTCAGCGGCGCGCGGTAGCACGGTCGATGCACTTGTGCTGCTCGGCCAAGCCGATGACGCCCTCTATTCCGCGAAGGCGGGGGGCCGCAACCGCGTAGAAGGCCGGTTGCTGTAGGGTATGGATAACGTGAACGTGTCTGCCGAGGAATCGTGGAAGGAGACGGCAATGACCCATCGCATCCTCATCGTGGACGATGAGCCGCGTGTATTGGACGGGCTTAAGAGAGTATTTCGCCGCGAACCCTATGAAGTATTGACCGCAAACTCGGCCGAGGAAGGGTTGCGGGTGCTCGCATCGACCGATGTCGACGTCGTGATATCCGACCATCAAATGCCCGGCATGCTGGGCACTGACTTCCTCTACATCGTCGCCCGTGAGTTTCCGAGCACCATACGCTACATGCTCACGGGCAAGCCTTCGCTGGAAGTCGCAATCCAGGCCATCAACGACGGCGCCATCAGCCGGTTCTATACCAAGCCATGCCATGAACTCGACCTCATCATCTCCATCCGGAGCGCGCTGCAACAGAAGGCACTCATATCCGAAGCAATGCGGCTTCTGCGCAGGTACAAGAATCAACAGGCCAAGTTGGAGCGCATCCAGCGGGACTATCCTGAGGCCGCCTCGGCCTTGAACGACACGGAAGGGGCGCAACCCTTGGAGTCCATGGGCAACGTGACCTACGAAGACCTGATCGATGAACTGCGACGGACCTTTGGCGATTAGCCGGGTACCGCACTCACGCCGACCGGCCGGAGGTTGAGTTTCGCACCATGAACGAGCGGCGCACGCACGCGGTCACCGGGGCCTTCGGTTACTCTGGAAAATACATCGCCCGTCGTCTACTCGAACGCGGGGTTCCCGTGATTACCCTGACGAATTCACTGAATCGGAAGAACCCTTTCGGCGATCAGGTTCGTGCCTTCCCCTTTCATTTTGATCGCCCCGATGAATTGGCGCGTCAATTGGCGGACGTCGACGTCCTCTACAACACGTACTGGGTCCGGTTCAATCACAAGGATTTCACCCACGCGGATGCAGTGGAAAATACGTTGAGCCTTTTCGATGCGGCCAAAGTCGCCGGCGTGCGCCGTATTGTGCACATCAGCATCACCAACCCCAGTGAAGAT
>JAHDWY010000349.1:0-5070 GCA_023384315.1 Candidatus Hydrogenedentota bacterium
CCAGCGGCCCCATGTGGAACGCTTTATGAAAGCCTTCGGCGCTCACTACGGCGGCTCGGAAGCGCTGTTGGGCGTCCGTTTGGGACCAAGCGGCAACTATGGTGAGTCCCAGTATCCCGCCGGCGGCAACTGGGGCTACGGCGGCGAACGCGAGCACATCCACATCGGCTGGTGGGCCGGAGACGATTACGCAAAGGGACATTTTCAACGCTACCTCGGATTGCGGTATTCGGATATCGCGTCCCTGAACGCTGCGTGGGACGCTTCCTACGCACGTATCGAAGACGTGCAACCCTTCATCGCCCAGTTCGCCGAGACACCCCGGAAGCGCAAGGACTTCGTAGACTGGTATGTCGACGCCATGACGGACTGGTGCGAGGACTGGGCCGTGTGGGCGCGCGACGCCATGCCGGACACGGACATTTACCAGTCCTCCGGCGGTTGGGGATTTGTCGAGTCCGGGACGGACTTCACGGATCAGACTCGAAGCATGGCCAAAGTCCACGGCGGCATCCGCGCTACGAATGAAACGGATAGCTACGCCCAGAACTTCTACGCCACACGCATGATGACCTCGGCCGCGCGGTTTTACGGTGTACCCTTTGGATCCGAACCGGCGGGCTACGGGAGCGCCCGGGGCGTGCTGGCGCGGCTGTACAACATTATCGTCAACAACGGACAACATCTCTTCTATTACCACTCCAACTTGCTCGCCAACGATCAGGCGGTGGACAAATGGCTGACCTGCGCGCCGCTCCTCGACCAGCGGGACGATCCCTTCGTAGAGGTCGCAGCGTTGTACCCCGATACCATGAGCAAGCTGGATGACGCCCTCTTCCGGAATCTCTATGCGTTTACCTTCAACCGCCAGGTGGCGGCGCTGCGGCCCAAACTCGATTTCGATTTCTGCAGCGAACGCATGGTGCTCGACGGCGCCTTGTCGCGGTACAAGGCGCTCATGTTGCTGTGGAATCCGATTATCGAGGAAGAACCACTGAATGCCATCGACGCCTGGGTCCGCAACGGTGGAACCCTGCTCATCGCCCAGTGGCGCTGGCAACCGGTTGAAACGGTGGAAAGCGACCAGCAGGTGTTCCGCCGATGGCAAAACGGCGATACCGGCAACGGTAAGGTGGTCTTCGTACCCGACGACCGCGAACCGTCCAGCCGCATGGCCAACGCGATGGCGGACGCTCTCCTCGCGCTCGATACCCTGGACCCGCGCACCCATCAGATGCTGCAAATTGATAAGCCGGACGAAGTGTATGTCAGCCTCTTACGAAATGAATCATGGGCGCTGTTGAACTACAATGACCGCCCGGTCCAGGTCGCAATACCGTCGCGTGAGCCCATCGAAATGGATGCGTATAGCATCGTCATCCTCCCCGTCAGTGACCCATCCCGTTCGTAAACCCAAGCTAGGCGGCTCGCCGTGACTGCGCATAGCGGCGGTAATGAAGAATCCTGCTCGAAGTAGATAGACCTGGAAACGGCTGAATTTTGTATATACGAAGGAACTGTAACGAAAGGGGCTCCCCACGCGTTATTATGGGTGAATAGTCCAATTTCTGGAACAAATTCTTGGTATTTAGCAGAAACTGTCCGCAGATATTTCAAAAAACGCGGTTTAATGGAAATTTTTGCTGGACAATCGCTGTTTCTTCTGATATGCTATGAGTAGAAAGGGTGAGAAAAATGGCACAGTACAACGTAAACGCGGCGTGGGACGACCCCTACGATCATCTGGAAGATCGACGCGAGTCAGAGCGCTTCGATTTCCGTATCAAGATGTCGATTGCGGTCGATAACAATGGGTCCAAATCCCGGCTGGTCGGACCTGGCATCGTTCGCAATATTTCGTTGTCAGGAGCCAGCCTGGTGACGAAGCACACCCTCGTGCCCGGCCAGCGGATCACCCTCGCGATTCCGACCAAGCGGTTCAAAGTGGCAGAGATCATGCCGGCGTATTTCATGGGCACGGCAGAGGTGATACGCGTGGAACCGCGAGACGATGCGACGATTCGCGCCGCCATTCGATTTGGCGAAGCATTCACCCAGAATATGGACTTCTCGGTGTTCATTCGGTCGCTTCACGCAGTTCGCCACACGCTTGCGGCCGAGTAAATCAAAGTAGATTTCTGCGACTGCGCGCCGGATTCTTCCGGCGCGCAGTTTTTTTGTGTGCTATCCACTCGATTCCCGCGCCTCTGATTCGGCATAATCCAGCCTGACCATGCAGCCCACGGGGTGCGTGCCTTCCCGCGCCATCGCCTCAACAGCGCTGCATACTCCTCAACCCCGAACACAGGAGGAATCGCGTGGAAGGATCGTTAACCTACGACCAGCGAGCCTGGCGCTGGCGACTGCTCATCTCGACATTTCTTGGATACGCAGGCTTTTACTTCTGCCGCAAGGTATTCGGTCTCGTAAAGACCTCGCTTGACGAGCAGTTTGGCTGGGGGCTGGATTTCATCGCCTACATCTGGGTGGTGTTTCTCACCGCCTACATGCTCGGTCAATTTGTGAATGGATACGTAGGCCGGAAATGGGGACCGCGAGTACTTCTGCTGGGCGGACTTGGGATTTCGATTATTTGCAACATCGTCTTTGCCTTTATCGATTCGAAGGACACGATGATCGTGCCGGATGGCCCCAGACAGGGCATTTCTATTCACTCGCATAACAGCGCGGACATCTCCGTACTGCAGTCGCGTGAGGATGGTCCAGTGTTAACGGGTCAGAATTCATTCGGTGTCTCGCCCAGGTCTGACGGCGATTCAAGCATTGTAATCCTGGGCGACGATCAACTGGAGATTGCGAAGTACAACGATCAGCTTTTTGCGTATGCCTATCTGGACGCGACTTCGCCGCCCCAGCGACTGTTTGTTACATGGCACACCTCGGTCGGGGACAGAACTGCATACTGGGGTGAACAAGAGCCTGCCATAAGTGATGCGAAGTTTGTGGGAGCATTGCCGAAACCGGGAAGATGGGCCCGTCTTGGCATCCCGATGCGCAGTTTGTTGATCGAGCCGGAGAGTTCGAAAGCGACAGGTCCCGTTGGCTGGGTTCGGGATGCGTTTCTTCAGATATCGGCAAGGTATTTCAGCGACCACGATCCGGTAGTTGTGACGGGGCTCACGCTTGCCAGCGAAGGTGGTCGCGTGTATTGGGATGATCTTGGCATTTCTAAGTACACAAGCTACGCCTACTTCACGTTCATGCTTTTCATGTTCTTCAACGGTCTGGTGCAGGCTTGCGGCTGGCCGGGATCCGTGGGCAGCGTTTCACAGTGGATTCGGCCGCATGAACGCGGGTTCATCATGGGCGGATGGGGGACGAGCTACGTCTGGGGCAATATCGGCGTGAAAGTCGTTGGCTCGACTTTGCTGGGCCTTGGCCTCATCGCGGTCATGCCGTCATGGCGTTTCACGTTTCTGGGTTGCACCGCCGTGGCCTTTGTTATCTGGTGGATCGTCTACTTCTGGCAGCGCAATAAGCCGCAGGATGTGGGGCTCCAACCAATCGTCGATGTTACCGCAGATGAAGAGGGTCGAGCCATCCGTGCGTCCAGTGAGGAGCATGTGGGAATTCGTGAGTATCTCCGGCTCGCTACGAACCCACTTATCATCGCGATGGGGCTTGGTTATTTCTTTATCAAATTTCTTCGCTATGCACTCGACTCGTGGTTGCCCACGTTCTTAACGCTGCAGGGTCTGAGTAAACAGGAAGCCGGACTTTATTCGGTGTTCTTCGATATCGGAGGAATCCTGCCGTGCATCTTCATCGGATGGGTGTTGGACCGCTATTTCAAAGGGGATTGGGCCCGTCTCACCTTCATCGCGTCCATTGGTTTGGTACTCGGGTATTTCTGCGTTCTCCAATTCGAAGCCAATCCGCTTCTCGTTGCGATCTGCTTCGGCTTTGTCGGGTTCATGATTTATGGTCCAGACACCTTACTCTGTGGCGCCGCTTCGGTAGCTGTCGCGGGGGAAATGAACGGGGTCGCCGTGGCGGGTTTGGTTAACGGTATCGGCAGTATTGGTCCCATCGTGCAAGAGATTGTCATCGGGAGGATTATTTCAGGTGACGATAGGATGGCAAACATCCATACGACGAATCTCATGGCGTTTTGGATGAGCGTTGCATTCGCAGTCATGATGCTTGTCGTCATGTGGCGGGTAAAAGCCGCCCATGCAGGCAATAAACTACTGGACGACGCAGTAGTCGAGGTGAAGTAAATGGGCGGTAACCTGAGCAATTGGAAAGACAAGATCCTCTTCACACCGGGACCGTTGACGACGAGCCGGACGGTGAAGCAGGCCATGTTGCGCGATTTGGGATCGCGCGATTTCGAGTTTATCGAACACGTGAAGGACATTCGCAGGCGCTTGGTGGCGTTGGGCGAATGCCGTGACGGGTCGTACGAGGCTGTGCTCATGCAGGGGAGCGGGACGTTCTCGATTGAGGCAGTGCTGTCGTCATGCATCGCGCCGGATGGAAAGGCGTTGGTCATTGTAAACGGCGCCTATGGCAAACGCATGGTGCAGATCCTCAAGACGCTCCGAATCGAGCACGTCGTGCTGGAGTGCCCCGAGGACGAGGTCCCGAATCTGGCCGCGATAGAGGCTGCGCTTCACGCCCATCCCGCGGTTTCGTTTGTGGCCATCGTCCACTGCGAGACGACAACAGGGATTATCAATCCCATTCGCGAGGTGGGCGCGCTGGCGCGCAAGTCCGGGGCGGCCTACTTTGTCGACGCCATGAGCAGCTTCGGCGCGGTACCGGTCAATCTCGACGAATGCAACATCGATTATCTGGTGTCGTCGGCCAACAAATGCATTGAAGGCGTCCCGGGGTTTGGTTTCGTCATCGCGCGCAAGGAAGCCTTGCTCGGCACCGAAGGCTACGCGCGAAGCGTAAGCCTCGACCTTCTGTCCCAATGGCGCGGCCTCGAGGCGAACGGCCAGTTCCGCTTCACGCCACCGACCCATGCGCTGCTTGCGTTTCACGAGGCGCTGCTCGAACTGGAAGAAGAGGGCGGTGTCGCCGGACGCGCGGCCCGGTATC
>JAHDWY010000349.1:5080-5536 GCA_023384315.1 Candidatus Hydrogenedentota bacterium
AAACGCTGTTCGCCGGGATGCGCGCAATGGGGTTTGAGGAGTATCTTGCGCCGGAGAAGCAGGGGTACATCATCACCTCGTTCCGGTATCCCACCCACCCTAATTTCACATTCGATGAATTTTATGCCCGCCTCAACGAAATGGGCTATGTGATTTACCCGGGCAAGGTCAGCAACGCAGACTGTTTCCGCATCGGCAACATCGGCCGCATCTTCGCGAACGACGTGGGCGATCTGCTTCGCGCGATCCGAGAAACGGTTCGGGATATGGGAATTGAAATACAGCCCCAGCACGCCGGCGCAGTCTAGCGGCACGCGGTTGGGCATCGGGAGTATCCAATGAGCTTTGTCTTTCAACGATCCTACCGCGGCGAAATCAAGGCCGCGGTTTTCGACTGGGCCGGCACCACGGTGGACTACGGATGCTGCGCGCCGGCCGCGGTCTTCATCGACGTGT
>JAHDWY010000350.1 GCA_023384315.1 Candidatus Hydrogenedentota bacterium
AGCAGATGTCCGAAGCGCAGGAGGCCGCGTCCAACGCGCGCCAGGCGCTATCGGCGTGTGCCAGCGCGCTCGCCGACCTGCGCGTCCAGAAAGCCGGCACCGCGCAACGCCTCGAAGAAATCGAGCGCGATCGGCAGCGCGAAGATCGCGAGCGCACCGAGGCCCTCGCGCAGGCCGAGCGGCGCAAGGATCTGATCGCGGAACTGGAAGAGCAGAAGAAGACCCTCGACAACGAAATCGCGTTGCTCATCGAACGGTCGAAAGCCCTGTCCGAAACGAAGGAAGAGGCAACGCGCAAAGCCGTTGAAGCCCAGAACCAGTTGCAGGCGCTCTTGGACGAAGGCGACGCCATCGACAAGGATTTGAAGCAGCATCGCGAAGAGGCCCGTTCGGTGCAATCCCAGGTGCATAAGCTCGAACTGGACTTGCGCCACGACGAGGACCGCGTCGAGTTCTTCCAGGAACGCATTGCGTCGGAGTACCAGGTATCGCTTGCCTCCCTTGACGCGGAGAAGGTCGGCACCGATGAGCACGACGACGAGACGCGCCACAAGCTGGTCGACGACTTGCGGCAGCGCATCCAGCGCATGGGCGAGGTCAACCTGATGGCCATCGAAGAGTACGAAGCGCTGGAAGAGCGCAATGCCTTCCTCGAAACCCAGTCCCAAGACCTGCACCAGGCCCGGGAAGCGCTAATGGGCGTCATCGAACGCAGCGACAGAAAGATTCGCGAGATGTTCCTGGAGACCTTCAAGAGCATCAGCGACAACTTCAGCAATTTCTTCCGCCGCCTGTTCAATGGCGGTCAAGCCCGGGTCTACCTGCTCGACGAGGACGATCCCCTCGAGTCAGGCATCGAGATCGAAGCGCGGCCTCCGGGAAAGAAACCTACGTCCATCTCCTTGCTCTCCGGTGGTGAGAGCGCGATGACGGCGGTGGCGCTGCTGTTCAGCATCTTCAAGGCCAAGCCCAGCCCATTCTGCGTGCTGGACGAGGTCGACGCGCCCCTGGACGATGCCAACATCGGACGGTTCCTGGCGCTGCTGTCCGAGTTCACGGCGTCGAGCCAATTCGTCGTTATCACCCACAACAAACAGACCATGTCGAAGGCCGACGCGCTTTATGGGGTAACACAGCAGGAGCGCGGCGTCTCCCAGTTGGTGAGCGTCCGGTTCGACGGCGCGGCTTAGCTCGCGGACGCCCCGTCCTCCACGTCGACTCGGGACCGGGAAAGACACGATATGAAAGTCCTTCACCTCTTCAGCAATGCGAAGTACACCGGGCCCGCCGAGCCCGCGCTGAACCTGGTGGTGTCGCTGCGAAAGCTTGGGGTCGAGGCGGACTTGGCGTTCCCGAATCTCCCGGCCGGCACCCAGCACACGCTGTTGGAGACCGCCCGCGACCGGGGCGTGGAACCAATCCTTGCCTTCCGGCTGAACAAGCACCGCAATCCGGTGGCCAATTTCTTCGATTCGCAGGCGCTAACGCGCTATCTCAAAACGAGTTCGTATGACCTCGTCCATTGCCATCTCGAAAACGACCACCGTATCGCCGCGGGTCCTGCCAGACGGCTCGGGATTCCGCTCATCCGCTCGAATTACGATGGCACGGGGCTACAAAAGCCGGCGCGGCAAGGCCCGCTCCTCAATCGCACGGCCCGCCTGCTGGAGCCGTCGCACATCGCTTTGGAGCATGACACTGAAACCTACGGCTACCCGCGCGAGTCTATGCAAGTAGTTCCAGGATCGGTAGATGTGGAGCGGTTCGACCCATCCCGGGAGGTCCCGGATGGCCGCCGCTGGCTGGGAATCGGACCGCAGGCTTTTGTGGTTGGGATCGTCGCCCGGATGCAGTTGCACCGGCGCTACGAGGATTTCTTCCACGCAATTCGTCGATTGGTAGACGCCGGATGCGATGCTCATGCTATAGTAGTGGGTCGAGGCACCAATCAAGCACGTGTGGGATGGCAACCTGTCGAAACACTGGGATTATCGGACCGGGTCCATTTTCCGGGTTATGTCGCCGGCGAAAACTACGTCGGGATGGTAAAGGCCTTTTCGACCAAGGTGTTTCTGGTACCGGGCAGCGATGGAACTTGTCGCGCCGTTCGCGAGGCCATGGCCATGGGTAAACCGGCCGTCGTCGCCGACCGCGGCATGCTGTCCGAAATCGTGGACGACCGGGTAAACGGGTTCGTCTTTGACGGTTCCGCCAACGGGCTATTCGAGGCGCTCCACGCGTTGCAGGCGGATCGACAGCGCCTGGTCGAAATGGGCCGGGCCGCCCGAACGAAGGCGGTCGAGCAGTTTTCGCTGGAAGTTCAGGCGAGAACCGTCCGGCAACTCTACAGCGAAGTACTTGACTCACGCGCGGCGACGCAAGACGTTGGCAACGCTAACGGGTAACGGAGAGGTCATGCTGAAAGAAAAGGTCTTTCGCGTTCTTACGCGCATGTTCCTGCCGAGCCTGGCTCGCAACATGGAAGAAGAAGGCACCTTCAAAGTATTCGAAGGCGAGAACGCCATCTCGAACGAGGAGGATTACTTCCGGATCGAAGATCGCGGCGCGGACGTAACGATCGTGATCTTCTCGGGCATGGATGTCCTGTTCGCGGGTGAGCCGCGCTTCGAGATGCGTAAACAGTTGGCGGGCCTCGGGCACAACACAAACTTGGTGTTCGTCCGGGACCTGCGCCGCATGGCCTATCACGTAGCGCCCGACGGGCAGCCCACCGGCCTCGAATACTACACGCGCAAAGTAAAGGAAATCTGCGATCAACTTGGCGCGACACATCATGTGGCCATGGGCGCTTCCGGCGGTGGGAGCGCCGCCTTCTACTTCGGCGTCCGCTGTGGCATGGATCACGTCATCGGTTTTGCGCCGGCATTCCCGCCGACCGTATGGACCGGTCTTGGGCCCCAGTTTCATGCCTTGTTCAACTTCAAGAAACTCTTCACGCGACCCACTGAATACATTGAAGTGGTGCTTGTCGCGTTGTCGGCGAACGTCATCACCCATTGGTGCAAGAAGCAACTTGGCGATAAGGAATTCTTCAACGTACTTGCCGAATATGAGAACGCTTCTCCCCGTCCGCGGGGGACGATTTTCTACGGAAAGTACTGCAAACCTGACGCGGACCAGGCGAAACTGGTTGAACATTTGCCGGAGATCAAATTGGTTCCGGTGGCAACTGGCCGGCACAATTGCCCCGGCCATTTGAAGGAGCGCGGGCAACTCGCGCCCGCACTGCACGAGGAGATTCGGACCGTGCTGAGGGAACGCGGTTTCGCAATCGCGCCGAACCAGCCACCCTCCGATCGTCCGATGGTGGAGACCGGAACGAGTTCCATACCGGAGCATGGATAATCTACGGGGCAGACCTCGCAGACGAGGCTCCTGCTCGCCCCGTATACGATGAGACGTTAGCACGCGACCCCGGCATGGCCACGCGTTTGTCTGGAGTTCACGGGTTGGACATTTACCGCCGATCGAATCTGACGAAGACGCAATGGATCTTTTGGCTCGGTCAGAAGCTCAACCCCGATGTCCCCCTGTACAACAACGCGCTCGCGTTAATCATCCCTCTTCCTCTCGATACAACGCTGTTTCGCCAAGCCTTTGACACACTGATTCAACGATGCGACGCCCTGCGCACGGTGGTTGAGATCGTTGAAGGGGTGCCGCAGCAGCGGGTCCTGCCGCGTGTGGAATTTGCCCTGGACGAGGTCGATCTCTCGAGTGCGGCGGATCCGGTCGAAGCGTTCGAGTCGTGGGCGCAGGAACGTTGCCGCCGGCCTTTCGATTTCGGTCAACGATTGTTCGATTCCGCATTGGTGCGGCTGGGACCCGAGAAATGCGCCTGGTATCTCGCCCAGCATCACATCATTACCGATGCATTTTCCGTTCTCATTACCATGCGGTACATGGACGAGTACTACGGACTGGCCACGCAAGGCGGGCTTGACGGAGCGCCCGCAATCCCCGCGTTCGCCGACTATGTTGCCGATAGCATGGACCGGAGAAATCAGGACGCCGATCCCAGGGAATTGGAATTCTGGAAGGCCAAGTCAGCTTCTCGGCCGGAGCCTATGTCGTTCTACGGCGCGCCCCTGCAGCGCACCGCGGGGCGCATCGTTCATCATCGGGTGGACTTGGGGCCGGAGCGCTCGGAGCGAATCCGGCGGCTCGCGCAGCATGAGGATGTGGCGACGAAGACCCCCTTCGCGGCGACGTTCAACATCTTTTCCGCAGTGCTCGCGGGGTACGTCCATCGCATGAATGGCAACCGGGACATTGCGATCGGCATGCCTTTTCACAATCGCCGTCCCGATGTCCATAAGCAAACGCCGGGGATATTCATCGGCGTGCTCCCCTTGCGCGTTCGTGTGGACGACGGGGATACGGCGTTCACGCTGATCAAGAAGGTTGCTGAGGACGCCTCGGCCTCTCTTCGGAATAGCGGGACCTATTTGCACCATCTGGCGGATACGCAGTCGCACGACATCCTGCTGAATTACCTGCTTTGGGCTATGCCGGGATTTCAAGGCGCGAATTGCGAGATTCGTTGGATACATTCCGGCTACGGCGGCGATCCGCTGGTCATTAGCTTCTACGATCATCCCGTGTCCGGAAACATGGGAATCACCTTCGACTTTAATGCCGCACTGTTCAACGACGAGGCGCAACAGCTCACGGTCGATCAGTTCGTGCGCGCCATGGACTATATGATCGACGATCCGTCTCGATCCGTGAGCGCTATGGAGTTGCTATCTGCGGACGAGCGCATGCGTCTGGTCGACGATCTCAATCGCACTGACGCGCCGCTTCCTCCATACGAGACCGCCGTTGGATGGTTTGAAGCGCAGGCGAAGCAGACTCCCGATTCGACCGCAGTTGTCTTCGAGTCCAACACCCAAACGTACGCGGAATTGAATGCCCGGGCCAATCAAATCGCCCATTTCCTTCGCTTGGAAGGTGTTGGTCCGGAAACCATGGTCGGGCTGTGCGTCGAGCGTTCGCTGGACATGATTGCGGGTGTGCTCGGCATCCTGAAAGCGGGCGGCGCGTATTTGCCATTGGATCCGTCGTATCCGCCGGAACGACTAGCCTACATGATCCAGGATGCGCAGGTGCGCGTGCTGCTGACGCAGGCCCGAGTTTCGGAGTTACTACCGGCCTCAGGGGTGCGCGCAATATGCTTGGACACGGATTGGGCGACTCTTGCCACGTGCCCTGACACGAATCCGAAAGGCAGCACGACCTCATGCGATCTCGCGTACGTTATCTATACGTCGGGGTCGACGGGAACGCCGAAGGGCGTCCTCTTGGAACACCGTGGACTGTGCAATCTGATCGGGGCGCAGATTCGCGCCTTTCGGATCGACCAAAACAGCCGCCTGCTCCAGTTCGCCTCGTTGAGTTTCGACGCTTCCGTATCGGAAATCTTCACGGCACTGTGTGCCGGGGCGACCTTGTGCCTGGCCCGGCAGGAGACCATGGCATCGGCAGACGACCTCGTAGGCGTATTGCGTGA
>JAHDWY010000351.1 GCA_023384315.1 Candidatus Hydrogenedentota bacterium
CTGAGCATTCTCAGCCTGATTATTCTGGGTAGCGTGGCGCTTGCGTACAAAGAGTTCAAGGTCATCTCATTCGATCCCGCTTATGCGCGCGCGCTTGGCCTGCGCGTGCGGTTACTGGAGGTCTTTCTCGCGACGCTCATCGTTCTCGCTGTTGTTGTCGGCATTCAGGCGGTGGGGGTTGTACTTATGGCGGCCATGCTCGTGACGCCGGCCGCCGCCGCGCGATACTGGACCAATCGACTCGGCGTCATGGCGATTCTCGCAGGGGCATTCGGTGCGTTGAGCGGCGCGCTCGGCGCATATATCAGTTACCTCGGCCCCGGCATGCCGACGGGCCCCTGGATGGTTATGGCCGTGACGGCTTTCTTTGTTTTGTCGCTTGTGTTCGCTCCCCACAAGGGTCTCGTGGCGCGAATCGGTCAATCCATACGAATTCGTCGAAAGACTGCGCAAGAGAATATTCTTCGGACGCTTTACGTGTTGGGTGAAAAGGAACACCGCTTCGACGCGCCCTGCTCGGAGGCCGACCTGCTGAAACACCGCCGCATGCGGTCATCCGTGTTGCATCACACCCTGGACGCGCTTCAGCAGCAGGGGTTGGTGTTAGAAACCTCGCAGGGACATATTGCGTTGACCAAGGAGGGCGTCGAACGGGCGGCGCGCATCACGCGAATCCACCGCCTATGGGAGTTGTATCTCACGCGCAAGGTAGAGATCGCGCCGGATCACGTGCACGACGACGCGGAAGAAATCGAGCACATCATCACGCCCGAGTTGGAAGCGCGCCTCATGGCGGTGCTGGACAATCCGGAGGAAGATCCTCACGCGCAACGGATCCCCGGAGTGGAGGGCGCGCGATGAATACGGGATTCTGGATTATTGTCGTCGGCGCGCTGGTCGCGGGTTCCTGCGCGCTCGTAGGGTGTTTTCTGGTGCTGCGGCGTCAGGCCATGATGGGCGATGCCATCAGCCACGCCGTCTTGCCGGGAATCGTGCTGGCGTTCATGATCACGGGGAGCCGCAACACGGTCCCCATGGTCATCGGCGCGGGCGCGTTTGGCTTGCTCACCGTGTTCATTACCGGCGTACTCGAACGTCACGGCAAACTGCAGCCGGACGCGTCTTTAGGAGTAACCTTCACCTGGTTGTTCGCGGTGGGCGTGATTCTGGTTTCCGCATTTGCCGGTCATGTCGACCTCGACGCGGAGTGCGTGCTCTACGGGGAGATCGAATACACGCCGTTGTATATCTGGACCTTCGCCGGACACGATATGGGACCCCGCGCCGCGTGGATCATGGGCGCCGCAGCCATCGCGAACGCGCTCTTCGTCGTGCTCGGATATAAGCAGCTCAAGCTCTGCGCCTTCGACTCGGCCCTTGCAACCGCCGTCGGGATCAACGTGGCGGTCTGGCATTACCTCCTCATGGGTTTCGTGTCCCTGACCACGGTCGCCGCCTTCGAGAGCGTCGGAGCGATCCTCGTCGTCGCGCTACTGATCGTGCCGCCCAATACCGCTTATCTCCTCACTGACCGGCTTTCTCGGATGCTGGTGATTGCCGTGCTTCTTGGTATTGCCAGTTCCGTTGGGGGATACTGGCTGGCTAAGGGGTTGGACAGTTCCACCTCCGCAGCCATCGCGGTCGTATCCGGGATCTTCTTTGTCCTGGCCGCGCTGTTTTCGCCGTCGCATGGGGTAGTTCCTCGTTACATCCGGCAACGCCGAGTACCATTGGAGACCGAGGCGTTATGAGTCTGTAGTCGTTAGTCTTTAGTCTGTAGGGAAGAGGGGCGCGGTCAGGTAGCGTCATAGGCTACTTTTTCGGACGGCTGCGGGTTCTGAAAGAGCGAATTAGGGCAGACAACACTTTGCTCGTCTGGCAGCACTGGTCGTTTAACGGCTCGTAGGCTCTGGGTGATATGTACATGAGCCGATGGGCAAGACTGAGTTGATACTCCACTTCCCGCGCGGAACCGTATGCAATTTCCAGAAAACGGACGAAATCTGGTTCCGATTCGCGTGCGCACCCCTCCACAATGTTCGACGGCACAGAAACGGCCGCCCTCCGCAATTGAGACGATAGGCCAAATAGCTCCTCGCGAGGAAAGCTGCGCGTTACTTGGTAAACGTCCAGGACAAGTTGATCCGCCAAGTCGAAGGCCCGGAGTTTGCGATGGTCCCGCATCTGGAGTACCCCCATAGACATCGGATTCATCTACCACGAAGGCGATCTTATACTGGCAGTGGTTCTGCAAACAATATCGTTCCAGCCTCACTTGTGCAGATGATTCGACGGTGCGAAGAGTCTTGGACTCCAGACTAGAGACTCCAGACTAAAGACCAATCTTGACTCTTCGCGACTCCCTCGCCATAATGATTCCGGTGTGCCAGATCGCTGCAAACGAACGTTTTATGGTTACGGGCTGCCCACCGGACGAATCGGGGCAGACCCGCCTCCCCATGGACTGGCAAGCGTCGCACGCACCCGTTGGTGTTAGATAACCCTCACCCAACCCACAAGGATGCTCCCATGAAGTTTCGACTGCATCGGACGGCGTTACGCCTACCCGTTTTTTGTGTGTTACTGCTGCTCGCCACTTTTCCCGCGATGGCTCAGGACGTCCCGGACTCGGTCCGGTCGGCGGTGGACGTGGCCATTGCAAAGGTGAAACCGGCCCTCGTGCGTATCGCGGTGGTCTGGACGGACTACCGGGACGGGCGCGAGACGAAGTACGAGGCCACAGGCAGTGGCACGATCATCACGGGCGAGGGTCACGTGGTCACCAACCATCACGTGGCGGGCCACGCCACGCGCATGTTTTGCACCTTGTCCACCCGAGAAGTAATCGAGGCCGAACTGGTGGGCACTGATCCGCAGACGGATATCGCGGTGATCAAGCTGAAGTCAGACGGGTCCCGCATTTTCCCGACGGCGTCGTTCGGCGATTCTGATGCCATGCGGGTGGGCGACTATGTGTTGGCGATGGGGAGCCCCATGGCGCTCTCGCAGTCGGTGACGCTCGGCGTAATCAGTAATACCGAACTCGTCATGCCGGGCGGCATGGGACGCTTCGGCGCCTTTACGCTCGACGGCGAAGACGTGGGCTCCCTCGTACGCTGGATCGGACATGACGCGGCCATCTACGGCGGCAACTCGGGTGGTCCTTTGGTTAACCTTCGTGGACAGATCGTGGGCGTGAACGAAATTCGCATTGGGCTCGGCGGCGCGATTCCGGGCAACCTTGCGCGCAACGTTGCGAACCAGATCATCGATCGCGGCGAGGTGTCGCGCGCGTGGCTGGGTCTGTCGGTGCAACCGCAATTGCGGTCCGCGGATGTCCGCCGTGGCGTGCTCGTACGCGATGCATTGACGGATTCGCCTGCCGCCCGCGCCGGATTCGAATCGGGCGACTTGCTCGTGCGGCTGGGCGGCCAGGAGGTGAGCGTCCGTTTCGAGGAGCAACTGCCCGAGTTCAACGCGTTGATCGCGGAATTGAAAATCGGCGAACCCATCGAAGCCGTGGTTCTGCGCGACGGGAAAGAAGTCACGCTGAACGTTACCCCCGAGCGGTACGAGAAGGTGGAGCCGAAGGAACAGGAATTCAAGCAGTGGGGGATTACTGGGCGCGACATTTCCTTCGTCAACGCGAAAGAAATGCAGCGCGACACGACCGAAGGCGTGTACGTAACGACGATGGGACCTGGCGGTCCCGCGGGAGAAGCGAAGCCGCCCATCAGCCGGGGTGATGTCATCGTCTCGGTTAACGGCGAGATGGTCACCGACGTCGAAGGACTGCGCGATATCACGGATCGTCTGATGGAAGGTCAGACGGAACCGACGCCGGTGCTGGTCGAGTTCGAACGGAAGGCTTCGAAGTTTGTGACGGTCGTGAAAGTCGGAATCAAGGAACCGCCCGATCCCGCCATGGAAGTGCAAAAGGCGTGGCTCCCCGTGAGCACGCAGGTGATTACGCGCGACATGGCCGAACAACTCGGCCAACCGGAACTCACCGGCCATCGCGTGATCCAGGTGTACCCCGGAACGACCGCCGAAGCGGCCGGGCTTCAAGTCGGCGATTTGATCCACTCCGTGGACGGTGAGCCTATGCAGGCGACGCGTCCCGAAGACTACGAAGAACTGGAAACCTGGATTCGTCAGTATAAGATTGGCACCGTCGCGGAGTTGGGCGTCGTTCGTAACGGCGAGAAGAATACGATATCGGTCGAATTGACCACAACGCCGCGGCTGAGCCGGGAGATGCAGTCGTTCGAAGATCTCAACTTCGAATTCACGGCGCGCAATATTACCTTCCTCGACAAGGTCAACGAAAAGTGGGACCTCGACAAGACGGGCGTGCTCGTCACCAAAGTGGAGCCCGGCGGATGGGCGGCGCTCGGTGGCCTGGACGTGAGCGACTTGATTATCAGCATCGACGGGGTGTCTATCCCGGATGTGGAGGCCCTCCAAGCCAAGATGAAGGCCATCACCGACGAAGAAGTCGATAGTGTGGTGTTTCTGGTAGAGCGCGGCATTCATCGCGCGTTTCTCGAGTTTGAACCCGAATGGGACGCCGCGGTGTCTCAAGGAAAGGAGTAGTTCATGTTTCGACGCATGACGCGA
Source organism: Candidatus Hydrogenedentota bacterium (assembly GCA_023384315.1). Classification (GTDB taxonomy): domain Bacteria; phylum Hydrogenedentota; class Hydrogenedentia; order Hydrogenedentales; family SLHB01; genus JAHDWY01. Next base: position 4,621 of record JAHDWY010000351.1, read on the forward strand.
TTGACGCCTGCTCTGGCGTTCCTGGTTTGCACCGCTTCCGTATCGGCGGATGAACTCGCCGCGCAGGGCCGGCAGGTGCTCGACCAGAATAAGGAAAGCGTGGTCACCATCAGTCTCGTGATCAAGCAACAGTTTTCCATGTCCGGTTTCGGTTCCCAGGATCAGGAGTCGAAAGAAGAAGTCACGGGCACGGTAATCGATCCCTCGGGATTGACGGTTGTTGCACTCAGCACGACGGACCCGACCAGCATGATTCAAAGCATGATGGAAATGTCCGGCGAGGACACACAGGGCTTCCAGATGTCCAGCACGGTGACGGATCTTAAGATCCTCATGGACGACGGTACCGAAATCCCGGGGCAGATCGTGCTGCGCGACAAGGACCTCGACTTGGCGTTCATCCGACCGAAGGAGCCGCTGGCCGAGCCGATCCCTGCCGTGGATCTGGCCGGTGCGGGCGCGCCGGAAGTGCTGGACCCGGTGTTCACCATTTCGAAGCTGGGTCGCGTGGCGGGCCGCGAGTATGCGGTATCCATCGAGCGCGTCAATTCGATCGTGACCAAGCCGCGCACGTTCTACATACCCGGAAACGATCCAACCCAGACGGACCTCGGGTCGCCGGTATTCACGACCGACGGAAAAGTGGTTGGTGTGTTCGTGATGCGTACCGTTAAAGGCGCGGGCGGCGGCATGATGTCTATGATGCGCGGCATGTCCGACACCTCCATGGCCATCATTGTGCCCGCAGAAGACATCGCCGAGATCGACGCGCAGGCGCCGGAGAAGGGTGAAGAGCCCGAAGCACCCGCAGAGGAACCCGCCGCGGAAGAGCCCTCCGAGGGCGCGGAAGACGCCGCAGCGGAAGAAGGCGGA
>JAHDWY010000352.1:0-453 GCA_023384315.1 Candidatus Hydrogenedentota bacterium
TTTCAGTGCGCAAAGAACATCCCCCGTGATCCCCCTTCAAAGGGGGAATTATGCGTCACTGTGACAATCGGAGCGTTCAGCGCAACGTGCTCCGACTTCAGGCTAATCTCGGTCCCGAACGCAACGCCACGCGTTGCGATTCATTCCCCCTTCGAAGGGGGATCAAGGGGGAGGTTCTTTCCGCCATATGTTCTCCTGCGTTGACACGTACTACGCGAAAAGCGTCTTGGCGCGGGCCATATTCGCCGGGATATTGAGTCCTTTCACGCATTGCGCCGTGCAGGTCTCGCAGTTGGTACACGCAGCCGCGGACACATGCAGCGGCAATCGCGCATAGGTTTCCTGCGCGAGCCCGTAGTCGTTGTAACCGTCGGCGTACATGAGCGATCGGTTCACCGTCGGGATATCGACGCCCAGCGGGCAAGTCCCCAAGCACTCCTGGCACAGGCGGCA
>JAHDWY010000352.1:463-5485 GCA_023384315.1 Candidatus Hydrogenedentota bacterium
CGCGACCGCGTGTATCGCGCGTATTCCGCCAGCGAGTCCTCGTCCGCCCGCGTGAGTTTCAGGCCCATGGCGCCCGTGTCTTCGACAACCTCCTGGAGATTGACCATGGCCGGTACGCAACAATGGACGTTCGGATTCTGCAACACCCATTTGATCGCGGCTTGATGCGGCGTCGCACCGCCCATCGTGTCGGTCTTGTACCCGCCCGCCTGCGTCTTCATGGCGATGATGCCGAGGCCGGCCTCTGCCGCGCGATCGATCGCCGCGCCGATCTCGGGCGGACTCTCAAAGTTGTAGGCGACGAGCACCACGTCGTAGAAGCGATCCGGATCCGTCGCCACCGCGTCCAGGACCGCCGCCTGATCGCTGTGGGTCGTCACGCCGGCAAATTTGATCTTTCCCTGTTGCTTGAGTTCCGCGCAGGCTTCCTTGGCGTCCGGGTGCAACACGTCCGCAACCACCGGCATGTGCAGTTGGAATACGTCAACGTAGTCCGTGCCCAGCGCGCGCAGACTCTCGTCCATGGACTTCATGATCTCAGACTTCGGCGTTACTGCGCCGACCTTGGTCGCGACAAAGAGCGAGTCGCGCCGGCCTTTGATGGCTTCGCCGACGATGGACTCGTTGCGGCCGCCCATGTAGCCCCGGGCGGTGTCGACATAGTTGACACCCCGGTCGAATGCCGCCTGCAAGATGGCGGGCTCGCTCGTCCGCATGGCGCCGACGCTGACTTCGCTGACCTTCATGCCGGTCCGGCCCAGCGTCCGCATGGGCACCTCGCCGGGCGGTAGCGGAGCGGCTTCCTGCGCCTGTGCCACGCCTGTCGCGATCGCTATTCCCGCGCCCGCGGCGCCTCGGGCCAGAAACGTGCGTCGGTTTACGCTGAGGTCATTGGAGAATTCGCGCATACTGTCCCCCTTCGTCTATCGGCGTCCGGCTGGACACCGGATTCCCCCGAATCCGGTGCCTATTCTATACCTTTGGGCTTGGAAACGAAACGAAATTTCCGGTGCAATCGGCTACAGGTCCACTAACACCACGTCGAGCGCATCCAATGTCGCGGTCATCCGTCGCTCGGAAACCGCCACCGTCAATTCCTTCCGCGCCTCCGACAAGTTCCACAGCAGCACGGCGTTGGCCGTGGGGTACCAGGCGCAGACGACGGGTTCGTCTTCGAGAACGTAAGGCACGTCGCGGAGGTGTTCGGCGATGCTGCGCTTGAAGTCAAAGAGCGCGGGGAGATCTTCAGGAACTGCGCGGAGGGCGTCGTTCGATGCCGGGGCTTCACGTGTGATGAACGTGGTGCCGGGCGAGGTGAGTTTCCCTTCTGCTACGTCGCGGGCTTCCCATTCGGAGAGGAAGGTCCAGCCGTCGGTGCCGGGTCGGTCGATGACTTCGAAAGGGACCCCCGTCGCCAGAAATAAGCTGTAGGGCTTGTCGTCGCCGATATAGCGGCTGGATTCGCCCCAGTAGTGTTTGAAGGGTCCGGCGGGCTTGTGACCGGCCAGGCGTTCGTGGATGGCCGCATGCTTCTTCATCGCCGGCGCCAGCGTGTCCCAATGGGTCACAGGAAATGGCGTGATGCCTGACATGTACATGGTGTTGCGCACGTCCGCGATGGTCGTCACGGCCAGTTTCGCGGCCATGTTGGGCGCGGACAGCTGGTCCGCAGGGAACGCGGTCGTCTCACTGAACGCCAAGTCCGGTTTCGCGTAACGCCGGTGGAAGAGGCAACTGTAGAGTTCGTTCGTCTTGCCTTTGACCGGCGCAAAACTGGCGTCGTTGAACATAAGTTCGCCCACACGGAAGGGGCTGTCGGCGTAGTCGCTGAGACGAATGCCTGCCTTTTCCGCGCCGAAGTACATGATCATGTTGCCCAGTTCGATCTCCGGCGCGGCCTGTTTTTGCGCGCGGAATGACGCGGTGAGTTGATCGCAGGTGAATTCTACCCAAGAACGGAGCAGTGGGGACAAGCGCCGGGCGTTCACATCGTCCAGCAACTCGGGCCAACGCTCCGCCGCATAGCCGTGCGTGTTCAAGAACACGTCGCGATGGTCGTCGCAGAAACAGCCGCCGATCACGCCGGGTCCCACGGCCAGACGGAAATCGTCATCGAGAAATACGCGGTCCACGCCGAGCGGCGCGATACGCATCATGGCGGCCACGTTTTCTTCCGTCGCGGGCGGATGGAGGGACGTGCCCGAATAGGTGGAACCGTCCGGGCGCACGGCCATCCGCCAGTGGCTGGGCGGGGCCAATGCCACGGAGTCGTCCGGGGATCCCAGCGAGTCGCCGGGATGCCCGAGGGGGATGTTGATCACGTGAGGCGCCAGGCCTTTGTCCTCAACGCGGCGGATCCATTTCGCGATGACCTCGGGTTCCACGGGCCAGTAGCCGTAGAAGAACGCGGCCATCCAAACATGCCCGACGCCCGCGCCGGCGAACACATCCAGCAACTCCGGATTCGTCTCCAACACCTGCGGCGCGGCGCACACGTGGAAGCTGCGCAGGTTCGTCTGCGCGTTCACCACGCGCGGCCACGAATGGTACGCCAACGATGCGGCGGCGCCCGTTGCGCCCAGTTTCAGAAAGTTTCGTCGCGACAAATTCATCTTGGACTCCCCCTCTTTTATGTGAGCGAATGATACCTGTATCCAGACTCAAAATGGGAATCGTCGCGTCTACCGTTAGGCACCACTGCCAATGGAAGAAATGTATTGGCCACGAAAGAACGCATAGAACGCGAAAGTGACTCGTTCTCCATTTTTTGCGTTCTTAGCGTTCTCTTGTGGCCAATTCACAGACGCAATGCGCGATTGTAGATGAATATTTACAATTCATTACGCGAAACTTGCGAGGTCCCACAGAGACCTACATACACGCAAGACCACCGGTGGCGCCGGGTTCGCCCTGCGACTATTCGCGTGCTACGATGGCGGCTTGACGGATAATCTTGAGGAGATCGACCTGTGTTGTATATCTCGAATCGGCTTTTCCTTCGATTGTTTCTCGCCGTGTTCACGCTTTCACTTGCGCTGCACGCGGAGATTGTCTTGGTTGACGCCGGGCAACCGGCGGCGACGATTGTCATCGCCGACGCGCCATCGGAACAGGCGCGCGAAGCCGCAGGCGTGCTGCAAATCTACCTGGAGAAGATTACCGGCGCGGTCCTTCCCATTGCGAAGGCATCGGATCGAGTGGAAGGCAATCGCATTCTTGTGGGCCGAAGCGCCGCGGTGGAGGCGCTGAATGTCGCGGTGCCCAGTGGACACACCTCGCGCATGGACGAGGAAGCTATCGTGTTGAAGACCGTCGGCGACACGCTCGTGCTCGTGGGCAATGAAGACTGGAATTACCGTGGGACCATCTTCGCCGTGTATGACTTCCTCGAACAGGACCTCGGTTGCCGCTGGTATTTCCCGGGCGAGTACGGGGAAGTCCTGCCGGAAGTCGATACAATTGTCATTCGCGACCTTGACCGGATCGAACGTCCGAGCTTTCGCGTGCGCAACCTGTGGTACTCGGGATGGATGCCCGCGGACAAGACGGCGCGCGCGGAATTTGTCCACTGGTTCGACCGGAACAAGCTCAACTCCCTGAAGGTGAGCCTGCCGGGCGACGGGTCCATCTCGCGGCTTGCACCGCCCGACGAATACTTTGAGAGCCACCCCGAGATCTTCGCCTTCGACAAGAACGGCGAACGCCAGCGGGACATGATGTGCATGTCCAATCCCGAAGGCATCCGAATCGCCGTCGAGAACGTCAAGCAGACGTTCCGCGAGGATCCCAACGTGCTCAGCTTCGGGTTCGCGCCGCCGGACGGGTTTCCCATGTGCTATTGCGAACAGTGCCAGCGCTTCTATCCCGGGTTCGGCGGCAAGGGCTACGGGGATCCGAGCCTGAGCGATCTCTGGTTTTCCTTTGCCAACCGGATCGCCGTCGAGGTGAACAAGGAGTTCTCCGACCGCTGGGTGCTCACCAACGGCTACGCCAACCGCGTGCGGCCGCCGGAGATCTTCGCCGAACTCTCGCCGAACCTCGGCATCCAGTCCGCGATCATCGCGACCTGTTCCATCCATCGCACGGGCGATCCGCGGTGCTGGCAGCGCACGGTGTACAAGCAGGTTATGGACCGCTGGACGGATTTGATCGACCCGGTCCTCATCTACGACTACGACCCCGCGAAATCGCTGGAGAACCTCCCGTTCCCGACGCTCCACTGCATCAAGCACGACTTGCCCTACTTCCGCGACATCGGCATATGGGGATTCTGGACCGAGGGTTCCAACTCCTGGATGACCACGCACCTCAACTACTTCGCCCGCGCGAAGCTTATGTGGGACGCCGACGCGGATGTGGATGCGCTTGTGCATGAATACTGTCAGCAGTTCTACGGCGACGCCGCGAAACCGGTCGAAGACTACATCTGGACCCTGGAGAAGGCCGTCGACGACACGACGACCCACGAAACCTGGGGCCGCCTGATGCAATGGCGGCTGATCCTGCGTCCGGTGGCGGACAAGCTGGATGCCCTCATGGCGAAAGCGGAGCAACTGGCGAGCGATGAGAAGAGCCGACTGCACGTCCACGTGTTGCGCCTGACCCACGACCACATGATGGAATTCGTCGCCATGGAAACCGCCGCGGCCGACGGCGAGTTCGCGGAGGCGGTGCAACATGCCGACAACATGATCGCGATACGCGAAGAGGCGGAGTCCATCAAGCACGGACTGATCCCGTTCTCGTCTGACATTGCGAAGAACCACACGTCCAGTGTCGAATATCGCCGCGATACCTACCAGGGATTCGCCGACAAGATGAACGGGCCTACCGGCGACCTCGTCGCGTTGCTCCCGCGCGAATGGGAGTTCAAGACCGACCCCGAAGACATGGGCATCCTGTACCGGTGGTATCTCCCCGGCGTGGAAACCGGCTGGAAACCCATCGACACGACCCTCTACTGGGAAGCGCAGGGTTATCAGGACGAGAAGGGCTGGGGGCACTGGGGCAAGGCGTGGTACC
>JAHDWY010000353.1:0-526 GCA_023384315.1 Candidatus Hydrogenedentota bacterium
AAGGCACCGGTCAAGACTCATGTATTTCCCTTCATTGACGACATGGCCGGCGCATGCGCCGCGGCGGACCTTATCGTCAGTCGCGCAGGCGCGTCGACCACCGCGGAAATCGCCATGCTCGGCAAACCTTCCATATTGGTTCCATATCCGCATGCGACGGACAATCACCAGTGGCACAACGCCCAATCTTTCGTCAATGCGGGTGCGGCGGTGTTGCTGGAGGACTCAGACTGCACCGCGGATAGGTTGACCGTCGCGATACGGGATTTCCTCAGCCGACCGGCTCAGTTGGAGCGCATGGGGGCGGCGGCGCGAAGCCTGGCGAATCCTCGCGCCACGGACGCGATAGTGGAAGAGATCCTGGGTCTCGTCTTCGGGGGGGAGCCTCGCGATCGGGTGTCTGTATAGCTCCGCGTTGCGACGCCCGATTCGGACAAATTGACACTCGCCATCTCGACTGATAGATTTCGCCCGTGGCAAGGGGTGATTGAGGGAAGCATGACTACTCACGGAAGTATTGGGCGTT
>JAHDWY010000353.1:536-5479 GCA_023384315.1 Candidatus Hydrogenedentota bacterium
TGTCAGGGTGGGGGCACACCGAAGCGGGATTCCGGCGAATCCCGATCGCGAGTCTCCGTCTCGACTCGATCCCGTCGTTCAACATCCATATTGCGGTCGCTGGCGAGCAGAAGCCCGTATTGTTTCGGGAGATGAATCTCCCGATTACCGGCGACGTCCTCGGTTCCCTGGCGGACAATCGCCACGAGTTCGTCTACGTCTCTACTGACCAGGAAAGAGCGTACTTGAAGTACATCGAGGAGAACCTTGGAAATGTGCTTTCCGACGAATCCGTTCCGGTCGAAGAACGGTCTCAGGTTCTATACAGTTGCGCCCAAGGGCTGGTATCGCAGGTTCTGGAAGAACCGCGGTCGAAGGAGCTCATCCAACGGAGCAGCGACCTGGTGCGAAGCATCACCACATTCATGATCAACGAAAAGGCGGCATTCTCCCATTTGCTGAAACTCGTTTCCTACGATTACTACACCTACACCCACAGCGTAAACGTGTTTGTGTTCAGCGTCACTTTGGCTCAACGCGTTGGCTTCACGGACCCGCAGGTGTTGCAGGAATTCGGAGAAGGCGTGCTGCTCCACGATATCGGGAAGAGCATGATCGACCCGTCCATCATCAATTGCACGGGCAAACTCAGCGAAGAACAATGGCAGTCCATGCGCATGCATCCCGTCCACGGGTACGACATCATGCGCGAGCACGGTTCGCTGACGGAAATGGCGCTCAGCGTGGTCCGGCACCATCATGAGAAGATTCGGGGAGGCGGATACCCGGACAATTTGAAAGGCAAGCAGATCGCCCCACTCGTGCGGATTTCGACGATTGCCGACATCTTTGACGCCCTGACCACTCGGCGGTCCTACAAGAACGCCATGGGAACCTTCGAGGCCCTCCGGATCATGCGGGACGAGATCAGCCGCGATCTGGACGAAGATTACTTTCGCTCCTTCGTCGCGATGATGGGCAATCCAGAAGGATAAGCATCCGGACTCTGTCGCCCCAGAATCAGCATGCCCTGCAACCTATTGACGCCCAACAGAATTTGGAGTAGACTGGCCCAAGGGTGGAGGTTTCGGGTCGCTAACCGTATGGAGCGATCGGCATCATCATGGCCGCGAGCAGCGTGCAGGGATTTCGCGCCATCCCGCTATCCAGCATCCGGATGGACTCCGTAACTGAGTTCGACATTCACATCCAGACGAGGCCCGGCCTGCCACCTGTGCTGTACCGCGAGCGCAGGTTGCCCGTTACGCCGGTTGTCATCGAGAAACTCGTCGAGCAACGGCATCACCATGTCTACATCCCCGCCGAACAAGAGAAGGAGTACCGCCGCTACATTACCGATCACATCGAGGCCATTCTTGCCGACCCGGGGTTGCCGTTGTCCGAAAAATGCGAGGTCCTTTACGATTCCGCCCAAGGGCTCGTTGCGGACATTCTGGACGATCCTCGGTCTCGCGAGTTAATGGCACGCAGCAAAGAACTGGTCGCGAGCACCGTCAACTTCATGAGCCAGGAGCAGCACGCATTTCGTTACCTGATTCAATTGGTCTCGTACGATTACTACACCTACACCCACAGCGTAAACGTCAGTATTTTCAGCATCGCCCTCGCGCAGCATCTCGACTGTTTTGACGTCGCTGCGCTTCGCGACCTCGGCGAGGGCACCCTGCTCCATGACGTGGGCAAGAGTATGATCGATCCGTCGATCACCTTACATCGGGGACCGCTGACGGACGAGCAGTGGCGCATCATGAAAATGCACCCAGTCTACGGATATGAGATCCTGTTCGATCACGGCCTTCTCGGGCCGGCCGCCCTCGATGTGGTGCGGCACCATCACGAAAAACTCGATTGAAGGGCGACCAAATCTCACCGCTGGTTCGGGTCAGCACAATCGCCGACATCTTTGACGCCATGACGACCCGGCGATGCTACCGCGGGGCCATGAAGTCGTTTGACGCATTGTTGGAGATGAAGGAACACCTCGGTTTTCAAGTGGACCAGGTGTACTTCCGCACCTTCGTGGAAATGATGGGGAATGCGGAAGCGTGAAGCCTGGCAAGCCGCGCGCGGACGAGAAGGCCTAGTCCCGTGCGGCTTCGGGCGGCATCTCCTTCAGAATCGAGACGCCCGTGCTGGTGCCGATCCGGGTGGCCCCTGCCGTAATCATCGCCACCGCATCCGCGTACGATCGGATACCGCCGGCCGCCTTAATCCCCAAGGTGCCGCCAACGACCTGCCGCATCAAGGCTACGTCCTCGGCCGTGGCGCCGGCGCGGCCAAACCCCGTTGACGTCTTCACAAACGCCGCGCCCGATCGCTTCGCCATCTCGCACGCCGCGATCTTCTCCTCGGTGGTGAGATAGCTGGTTTCTATGATCACCTTTACGGGCACGTGCTGTACGCCTTTGACAACCGCTGCGATCTCCCGCTCGACGAAACTCGGAAACCCCGACTTCAGCGCGCCGATGTTGATTACCATGTCAATTTCGGTCGCGCCGTTCCTCACGCACTCCCGGGCTTCTTCCACTTTGATGCGCGCCGTATTTGCGCCGAGGGGGAAACCAACCGTCGGATTCACGCCGACACCAGTGTTTTGCAGTCGCTTTGCGCAGAACGCCGTCCAGACCGGGTTGATGGAAACGGCTGCAAATCCGCATTTCACCGCCACTTCACAGAGCTCTGTGATGTCGTTTTGAGTGGCATTCGCCCGGACCTGCGTATGATCGATCATCCGGGCAAGTTGTACTCGAGTCAACGATTTGGTCTCCTGCGTGGCGCGCGTTCCCGTTGCGGCTCTGGCCGGTGCGTAGGGCGGCCTATTCCCGTTAAATCCAACCGTGGGCGCATAGTGTCGCCCATTTAACCACAAAAATCCAATTCCCAAGCGGCGCGGTCCGCCCATCCCGGACTCCTCCGCGTTTGTTACTGCATCAATCGGATGGTAGACTGCCTCGCAAACCGCGGGAACGGAGAGGTGAGCCATGGATGAGAACGCGTATCTGGCCGAGTTGTCGAAGAAGCCGTTAATGAGCCGAATCGGGGGGTACTTCCGGCTGAGCGGCCCCGGCTACATGCAAAGCGCGATGACCCTCGGCGCCGGTTCGATGGCGTCATGCGTCGTGCTCGGCTCTCTGCTCGGGTACAAGTTGCTGTGGGTGCAACCGATGGCGATTGTGCTGGGGGTGTTCCTGTTGGGGGCCGTCGCCAAACAAACTTGCCACACGGGCGAGCGCACTTATGAGGTTTTCTGGAAACGGTTGCACCCCGCCCTGGCGCTTCTCTGGGCCGCTTGCGCTATGGTCGCCACGGTTATCTGGCATTTTCCCCAATACTCCCTGGCCGCGGACGGCATGGGTACCCTGGCCGGCGGGCTTGGCGTCTCGCTCGGCTCTACCGGCGCGCGTGCCGGGATTGGCGCAGTATTGCTCATTGCCGCCACCGCTGTCGTTGCACTCTACGTCTCGGGTGCGCGCGGGCTGAAGGCCTACGAGACGGCCATCAAGATCCTGGTATGGTCCATCGTCATCGCCTTCACCGTCGCCGCCTTTGCGACGGGATTCCAGTTCAAGGAATTCCTCCTCGGAATCACCGGCATCTCGTTTCTGCAGGATGTCCTCGCGGGGGGGTACGACCCCCGCGCCACGAAACCCATCGTGGGAGGAATCGCGGCCGCCGTCGGCATCAACATGCTCTTTCTGTACCCCTACTCGCTGCTCAACAAGAATTGGGGGAAGAACCACAAGGAACTCGCCTACTACGATCTCATCACCGGGATGCTCATTCCCTTCCTCTTCACGACGACTTTCGTCACTGCCGCTGTGGCAAATACCCTCGGCCCGGCGCCCGGCGAAGTCGCCGATGCGCCGGTGCGCGAAATCGTCGATGTTATTCCCGCGCTCAGCCAAACCTTCGGGGAAGGGTTTTCGCGAATCCTGATTGGATTCGGGATGCTGGCCATCGGGTTCTCCACCATCATTACCCACATGCTCGCCTGCGGCTTTATCGGTTGCGAGATCTTCGGCTTCGACAACCGCGGCAAGGCGAAGTTCTGGTTCTCGCTGGTTCCCGCGGTCGGGGTGCTCGGCGTTGGCATGAAATCGCCCTGGCTCGTGGCCATCACCGCTTCGAGTCTCGCTGCCCCGCTCATGCCCATCTCGGTGCTTTGCTTCCTGCTGCTGATGAACAACCGGGACTACATGGGCGACGCGACGCCGCGCGGCGGCAAAAAGCTCATGTGGAACGTCATGCTTTCGGCGTCGATTATTGTGCTTAGCATCGCCGGATACTTCGGCCTTGCCAAGAACTGGGAAGACCTCAAGTCCCGCATCTCCGAGCCTCCCGCGGAAACGGCGCTGCTCGTGGAACCGGAAAGCACTTTCGAATAGCGGATATTTGCAGAGATGGAGAAGCGCGTATGCAGAACGCGCTTCTCCAGTCTTGGTTGATTAGTCCGCCTTCTCCAACACGGTACGCGACTCGATGTGTCCGGCGAGATCTTCGGCGCGCCACCAGGTCGGTTGGAGTTGTCGCGGGCTGAAGGCCCTCTCCGCCTGGTCGCGGTAGTGGGGTGAATCGGGGCGGTCGCTCTGTCCGATTGGCACGTAAGTCCAGCTTCGGATCGGTTTGCTGAGGACGACGATCTGCGTGGAGGTCTGGCCGCTGCGTCCCCAGCGGGTGTGGTCAGGTCGCTCCCGTTCGTAGCCGACGTTGCGCAGCGTGGTCATACCGAGATACCCGTCGCCTCCGCCGCCGAGAGGCCAGGAAACATCGTCCCGACCGACGCGGAATACGTCGCCGTACGTCGCATCCGTCGAGCCCAGATCACTCTTGAGCTTGCGCATGGCGTTGCCGAAAGACCGGCCCGCAGCGAGTAATTGTTCTGTTGAAAGATCCAGCGCCGGCGTTGGCTTCCCCAGCGGTTCCCGGTAGTTGTCGATACGCTC
>JAHDWY010000354.1 GCA_023384315.1 Candidatus Hydrogenedentota bacterium
ACCATCGCGCAACTGGGCGAGTTGATCGCAGGATTTCCGGATGTGCGGTTCATGTGTTTCCTGGCCAGTCGTCATGGCAACCAATCGTTGTGCACGCTCGCGCGCGAATTGCCCAACCTCTCTCTCGCCGGGTACTGGTGGCACAACTTCTTCCCCGGCGCCATCCGGCAGGTCATGGAAGAGCGCCTCGACATGCTGCCGACGAACAAGCAGATCGGGTTCTTCAGCGACGCCTACTGCGCGGAATGGTCCTATGCCAAGGCGGTGATGGTGCGCAAACTGATCGCGGAAGTGCTGGCGGGCAAGATCGCGCTGGGGCAATACGGCCGCGACGACGTGCTCAGCATTGCGAGGGGGATTCTGCATGATTCGTCGTGTGAATTGCTGGGGATGAAAGGTGATCGAGGAGTTGGAGGTGTTAGAGGTGCCACGGGCTTCCAGCCCGTGAGTCTCGGAGAGAGGGGCTGCGATTTGTCGGGGGCATCGTGTGTGGGCGAAGATTTGACACGCCTCGCCGGGCAGGATGCCCGGCCTGCCCGGGGTCATGGCCTGGAAGGCCATGGCACCTCGAATCTTGGGCAGGATGCCCAAGCCACCTCGCAGTAGGATGACTGAAAGCTTGCCGAAGGCGTGTGCGCGCGGGCTCTATTCCGGCGGTTCGTCGGGGAACCAGCGTTTTTTGTCGGCGGCTTGGGCGTAGGGCAGGTTGAGGTTGCGCCAGACGAGGGCTTTGTAGAACTTGTCTGCCGCTTGGGGGTCGCGGTGTTCGAGATAGACGCCGCCCCAGTAGAGGGCGCTGGCGCATTTGAGGTCGTTATCGGGCAAATATTGGGCGGCGTTCCACATGAGGCCGGCGGCGGTGTAGCGATAGTGGAACCGCCTGTCCGGGTCGGGGGCGTTGGCGGACGCACGCTGGAGTTCGTCGTCGGACGCGGTCAGGGCCTGGACGAGCGCTGGATCGTAATCGGCATTCTCGCGGATATAGGAGTCGGCGCGAACCTGCGAGATTCCGGTGAGTTCGTAGTTGCCGCCGAAGGCGAACCAGTCGGGATCAAGTTCGGTGCCCATGAGTTCCATGCCGTGGCGCCGCGTCAACTCCGCGGCTTCGTAGAACGCGTTGGCCCGTTGACGGTCGATAACGCGTTCTTCCTCGGCGCCCCAGAGTCCGGAGACGAAGTGGGAAACGGACGCTGCGAAGCTCTGGGTCGGAAATGGCGCGTTTGCGGTAGCCAACGACTGGCGTAGTTCCTCCACTTGCGTTCGTTCGGTATCCGGCAGGAATGCCGTGGCCTCTTCCCATTGTCCCAGCCGGGCATAGCGGCGCGCGAGAAGGTATTCCAGTAATGCGATTTTCGGCAATTCGCTCTCATACCAGAACCCTTCGGTGAAGGTATCGGTAAACGCGGGGTCATCGCGATGGTCGTCGACATACGCGCGCAGCTCGTCGATCGTCAAGACGCGCTCCGCGACGTAGGCTGCGTCCATCCAGTAGGGCGACCGCATCAAAGCGTCGAGGGCATTGACGTAGTCCTGCCGCCCCAGCAGCAGAACGCCGATTTCCGATTGGACGATTTCCGATTCCGGCGGCACGGGCCCATCATACGTTTCAGCAACCGGCGCGTCAGGCGGGAATGCCGGAATGGTTTCGCGCAGCACGTTTAGCGCCTCGTCGATGCGCCCTTCGCGCAGGAGTAGCTTTGATTGAATCCATCGCGTGTAGGGCGAACTGGCATCCGCCGACTTCAACCATTGCGCGGCCCTTTCCATATCGCCGTCGTTGTACGCGATCCACGCGAGCCGGTCGGCGTGCTCGACGGGATTATCGCCCACAGCCTCTTGGACAGCGTCCAACCACTGCGCGTCTACGTCGGGATAGTTGTGGGGATGGCTGACCAGCCAGGCCGTCATGATGGGGCGGCACACCGGGTCGGCGGCGAACTCGTCGAACAGCTCGGGCCGTGCGACGACGCGTGTGCAGGTGAAATGGACCGAGTTGCTGTCGGCGCGACCGAGGGCGTAGGCCTCCGAATAGTAATGCATCGCGTCTTTCAGATCGCCATCCAGTGGGCTCCTGCGCGGATACCAGATCGCTTGTGTGAGGGAACTCGACATGGAGAGTAGGAATCCCGACCGAGCCCGTTCTTGTATTTCCTTGATGATACCCAATTCGACGTTGCCGTTTTCCATGGCAGCAGCTAATTCGATCATGGCTGACATCATGGGGTCGTCTGGGGGCAGCCCCCCCAGAGAACCGGATTTCCGGGCCGCATCGAACCATTCTCGCAACACCTTGATATCCGCCTCGGGATGGCTAAGAGCCCATGCGGTCATTACACGGCAGGCGTCTTGGTCCGCGGCGATTGCGCTAAACCGGTCGGGGCTGCGGAAGGCCATCCCGCATGCGACGCGCAGCGAGTCCGCGGCCTCACGGCTCTCCAGTTCGGGTCCATGGAGAAACAACGCGAGGTATGCGCGGATGGATTCGAGGTACTCATTGGCGTCCAGCGCGGATTGTGCGAGCCGGCCTTTGGCATCGGCGGCAAGGTTTGCGGAATCCCTAAAACCCGCTTCGGCCAGCGCGATTGCCTCATGGTAATAGGCGTCCGATTCAGCGCGGTCGGTCTCCTGGAGCATTCGTCCGAGCATGTAGGCGGCCCAGGTCGACCGGTATTGCCTTTCCGATTCAGGCAACGCGAGGATTGCATCCCAGAATGATTTCGCCGACGCGATGTCACGCCCCCGGTAAGCCCCCGCGCCACAGACGTAAAGGGCAAACTCCTGTGGGATAGATGCGAGCAGTTCATCGTACGAAGAGAGATCGAACTCCGCAGGTGTTGGCGAGCTGACGTTCTCTGCACTGGCGTTCGGTGGAGCGGTGCGAGGGAGCGGCGCTTGGACGTTCATGGCGACGCGCATCGATTCGAATTCGGCGACGCGGCCGGTGACGGCTTCGGCCGAGTCACCCCGGGCGGTCAGCGCGTCGTGCAGATCGCGCGTATCGCCAGAGAGGGTGCGTTCCCAACTGCCGCGGCGGGTGGGGTAAATTTCCTGCTGTGATGAGGCGACACCCGGAAGAATCAGATGAAACCACGCTTCGGGCATGTTCAACACGCGCTCTTCATCGCCGAAAAGTAGATAGGCGTTGGGAAAGAAAGGTCCGCAGGCCCAGACCGATATGCAGGTGGCCAATGGGAGAAGGACAATCGTCAAGGCGCGGCGGATTCTCATGGACGTACTCCGTGGTGGCCTCTGCATTGGATCTTGATCCTCGCTGGAGCCGAGTGGTTGCGTCAACTTGGATTATCGGCCGTCTGTGACTGAAGGACGGTCACCGGCCCTGCTACGACCTGACTCGGAGTTTCGGTGGCGCCGTCTCCGAACCGGAACCAAGCCACCATGGCGGGATCCGCGTCATGCGGAGGCGGTCCCGTTAACCGAACGGACTCCGATTCGCGATTGGGGGCACCTGCGAAACCGCCGAGGACGTCGTAGGCCAGTAGCTCTTTGCCGTTCCACCGAACCTCGAAGGCGATCGGATCCCAAACGCGCGTTTCGCCCGTGTTCGTAATCCACGCTTCATACAGTGCCGGGGACAGATTCCGGATTTCCACATCAAAGGCCGTGCGCGGAACGCGGCCCTCGCGTACCGCCTCCAGGGTTGTCCACGACCAATTCAGTTCGTCGCCGAGGTTGGGCAGGCGGAACCAGGCGAAACCGCGGCACCCTCGGGGGGGCGCTGCTTCGACGGACCGCACCACCGCAGCGATCTCCGCGGGGTCGGGCATGACGAGACGCACCTGGTGCGTAGCGTTCGCGGCGGGAGCGGGGCCTTCTGCGGAAAGGGCCGTAAACGCGCCCGATTCGTCAAAGACGACGCGATACCCGTAGGTGGGCAGGGCCAGATAGAAGGGCACGCCCACCCAGGCGGCGCGGCGCAGGTATCCCGGGATTCGCGAGGTGTCGCACAACACGATGGGCTGGTCGACCGTGGTCGGCGGTTCCAACGAATGGACCTGCAACACGTAATAGGAGAGACCGTCGACGAGATCGCCAAACTCCCAACGCTTGATCCACGTGGGCAACACGGTGATGGAGAGATCGACGTCCGGCAATCGCGATTGCATTGCTTCCAGCAGCCGACGGTAGTCGCCGAGTTTGGACGTGGGGCAGTCGTAATCCAGTTGAACCCCTACGACTTCCACGCCCGCGTCTCGCGCCGCGTTCCGCGCGCCGTCCAGGATCCCAAAGAGATAGTCCGCAGCGCCGTCCAATCCTGTCCCATTAAGAAACGGTCCAAGACTGACGCCAGCGCGGAGTACGAGCGCGGTCTGTGCGCGATCCCTGGCTAGCGACTGCCAATCGGGCCGGGCGGGCGTGAAGGCGAGCGCACCGTCGACGGCACTCACCTCGCCGAGCAGGACCATGAGGCGGTCCGCCTCCGGAGCGGCACGGGCGACGGCATCCCGGACCGAGTCGGTCCATTGCATCTGCCAGACATAGTAGGCATGGGGCAAGGGCCGCGGTTCGTCGTAGAGTCGGCCATGGAGCCACAGCGCCGCAACGACTACCGACGTGACGGCGATCCCGGCCAGGATGCCAACACCACGGCGCAGGCGGGTTCCGCCCAAGACCATCCGAAGCTCCTTCTTGTGATTTCCATGCTGGGTGTAGCTGACATGCTATTACAACCCCTTACCACATAAAAAGTTGCTTTGTTACATCCCGTAGCCGGACGACCATGGCGCGAAGCGGTGGCGAATCATGGGATCGCGAGCAAGTTTTTTTGGCAAGCAGGATATCTATTTGAGAAAAAATTCACGACATCATTGACTTTAGGGAAATGCGTATGTTAAAGTGGTTGTGAACGGATTCACAACGTTACTTGGTTCACAGCCAATAGAAAGGAACGCCGGGATGCCGTCGAATCAGACCATCGGACGCCTCAGCTTGTATCGGCGTGTCTTGGTGGAACTCCGGGCTGACGGAGTTCGTAACGTCTTTTCCCATCAACTCGCACGAATGGCCGGGGCCACAGCCGCGCAGGTCCGGCGAGACATCATGGTGGTTGGATATACAGGGAGTTCGGCCCACGGTTACGACGTGGCCGCCCTGATGGAAAGCATCGGCCTGTTTCTGGATGCGACCCCTTCTCAGGGAATCGCCCTCGTCGGCGTGGGGAATCTGGGCCGGGCTCTGCTGGCGTATTTCGTAGGCCGGAACCCGCGGTTTTCCATCGTGGCCGCCTTCGACGCGGACGAACATAAGGCGGGTCGGGTGATCCATGGATGCCGGTGCTACCCGATGACGGAGCTCGAGTCCGTGCTGAAGGAGCAGGGCATCCGGATGGCCATTCTTGCCGTCCCGGCCGCGGTTGCGGAAGAGACTGCCGCGCGGCTCTGTGAAGCGGGCATTACGGGAATACTGAACTTTGCACCGGTGCGGCTTTGGGCGCCCCGGAACGTATATGTGGAAGACA
>JAHDWY010000355.1 GCA_023384315.1 Candidatus Hydrogenedentota bacterium
AACGTCACCCTTACCAGCGAAGACGGCACGGCGTGGGATGAGTATACGTACTGGGTGTATAGCTATAAGCAGTGAGTTGCTTTGATTAAACAACGGCCCGGACCGGTTCGTCCGTGAACCGGTCCGGACGCCTCGCGGGAGCGTGGTTTAGAAAACCTACACCGTATAGTTGAGAATCGCGTCAACGGCGCGGCCGTAGCGCCCGTCGCCGTAGCGGAACGTGGTGGACTGCGCGATGCGATTGCCGCCCGCCGCCTTTTCGTTCACGTTCTGGTAGTTCAAATCGATGGACTCGATGCCGGCGTCCGCCAGTGAGATGAGTTCGCCGGCTTCCGTGATCCCGTTGCCGTTATCGCGGAAGAGGCGGAGCGCGTTGAATTCCTTGTCGCGGGAATCAATAAGACCGTCGTTGTTGCTGTCGAGTCTCCGGAGTTCTTCGAAACCGTTGCGCGCGCCGTTCTGATCGCCGAAGAGTTCCTTGCCGCTGTCGATGGACCCGTTGCCGTTCCGGTCGATTGCCAGGAAGGCGTCGCCGCCGGTGACGAAGGCCGTGTTGACTGCCGAGCCGCTGCCAAGAATATCGAAGCGCGCGCCCGTGCCGAAGCTGGTGAGTTCGATGCCGTCGCCATCGAGGTCGAAGGTGATGGGATCGGACTCCTGGATTTCACCTTGCTTGATACTCACCACTTCGACGGATTCGAAGCTGAATTCGAGCTGTAGATTGAAGCTGGATTGAGTGAGCTGGACTTGTTGTCCGCCGGTGGACTGGCCCGAACTTGTGGGTGCGCCGATCAAACCGATCTCCTGCAATCCTGCGAGCAAGTCATAAAATCGCGTCTGAAAGTCGGATTCCGTGTTCGAGAAGAAGGCATCGAGCAATTCGAAGATCTTGTTCAGCACATCGTCGCTGTCGCTCAGGGCTTCGTTCGTAAGGCCGAGCAGTTGGTCGATACCGGTTTCTTCGCCGCTCAGTTTCTCCGACGCGCCCGCAAAGCCATTGAGTGCCGCGCCGCTGACGGTGAGTGAAAGTGAAAACCGTTGCGCCACCTTGCGGCTCGCTTCCAGGTAGGATTCGCGCTGCGTGCCTTGCAGCCCATCGGCCACCCCTTGCGTGCGCTCGCTGAAACGGACCAATTCCTCCGTGCGCGATTCCGCGAAGAAGGAAAAGGTAAGCTGCGACGCCTGGGCTTCCGCGCTGCCTTCCCCGTCTTCTCCGTTGACGCGCGCGGCGGCTTCCTGCAGCGATACCGTCAGCGAGAAGCGCTCGACCTGGGAGCGATAGACGAAGGCGTCGAACTGCCGCGCAATCGCCTGGGACGCGTCTTCCTCGACGCCGCTTGATTCGGGAGTCTGCTCCGCTGACTTCGCCGCGAGATTCGCGGGATCGACGCCCAGAATCCGGGCGAGCAAACCCTGCGCGTTGCCGTTGATCAGTCCCGGCAGACCCGGGAACAACGGCGCCTGGTTGAATTGAAGTGCGCCAGTACCCAGAGCAATCCCTGTCCACGCCCCTCGACGTGGCTCATCCGTGAGAAAAACCCATCCCGTTCGCCGATCTGTGTATCGGCAGCAAAACGCGAAAACTTTAGACCGCTGCGGAAATTGCGGGGTAGCTGCGCCACGTGACAATGCGCGGCGCGGGACGTACAATAGGGCCTCGAAACCGCGTCAACGCCGTTCCCGGGAGCATCTTTTGTTGACCACAGAACCGCAGACCAGCGCACCGGACCTCAACGCCGATTTGCGCTACCAGGAGGATATCCTCCAGGGCGTGTCGCGGACCTTTGCCCTCACGATCCCCCAACTTCCCGAGCGGCTACGCGTGGTGGTTGGCAACGCCTATCTCCTTTGCCGGATTGCGGATACGATTGAAGATTCCTCCGTGCTCACCATCGAGGAAAAGCTGCGCTTCGGCGAGCAATTCGTCGCGGTCGTGCGTGGTGACGCTGCACCCGAAGACTTCGGGCGGGATCTCGCAGGGGCGCTCACCGATGGCTGCCTGGACGCCGAGCGCGATTTAGTGCGCAATACGCCTGCGGTGATCCGCTTGACCCACAGTTTCCGGCCCGAAGAGCGCGAAGCGTTGAATCGATGTGTGCGCATCATGTCGGATGGCATGGAAGATTTTCAGGAGGGGAAGTTCACGCAGGGACTGCGCGACGTGCCCCATCTCGACGCCTACTGCTATCACGTGGCGGGCGTTGTGGGCGAAATGCTCTGCGCGTTGTTCTGCGCCCACTCGGCGGAGATCGCCCGGAACCGGGAAGGCCTGGAGCGCTACGCCGTCTCTTTCGGGCAAGGTCTGCAGATGACCAACATTCTGAAGGACATCTGGGACGACAAGGAGCGCAACGTGGTGTGGCTACCGCAGAGTGTGTTTGAAGCGCACGAATTCGACCTGCGAAATCTGCGGGCCGGTCAGAGCGACTCAGGGTTTCGCGCCGGGCTGCGCGAATTGATCGCCATCGCGCACGGTCACCTCGAAAATGCATTGCGGTATACACTGCTCATTCCAAAGTCCGAGATGGGCATTCGGCGCTTCTGTCTGTGGGCCCTGTTCATGGCGGTATTCACCCTGCGGCGAATCGATGCGAACCCCGATTTCGCATCCGGCAATGACGTGAAGATTTCGCGCCGGACGGTTAAGACGGTCATCGCGTTCACTAATTTTGCGGGTAGGCACGATTGGCTGTTGAAAGCCTACTTCCGTTTCGCGGGGCGTGGATTGTCCAAAGCTGCGGTCGAACCGCACGGGTAGAGACCGGCGGCTGGCGACCGGAGGCTGAAGGTCGAAAGACTGGAACCAAGTTTGCTCTTCCCAGGTTCACGCCATTTGGTTCACGGATTATGCCGGATCAGTCGGATCGGTCGGATGAGTCGAATCGGTCTGATCGGTCCGTTTCCTGCGGGGGATTGATTTGATGCCATTACTCCTTTTCGCGTGGGCCGCCGCTGCAAGCAGCGCTCTGACCAATCCGGATTTTGACGACGGGCTAGAAGGCTGGACTCCGAGCACTGCGGCAATTGAGATGCTTGCAGCGTCTGTTGACGGCCGATCCGTCGCGCGTATCGTGGTGCCCGAAGGCACCCAGCCCGGTTATCCCCACCTGGCGCAACCACTCGATGTGCACCCGGGCGATCTCATCTCCGCGACGGCCGAGGCGCGCAGCATTGGCGTGCAAGATGGCGCGGGTGCGTACATCGTCATTGAGTATTTCGACGCGGCGAAAAACCGCGTCTCGTTCAGTCAATCCAACATGGCCGAGAAGGATGGATCGTGGACCGAAGTGCGGGTGCAGGGCGTCATGCCGAAGGAGGCGGTCAGCGCGAGAATCGCGCTTATCCTCAACGGAACCGGTACCGCGGAGTTCGACGCGGTAACCGCCACGCGCGAACCCGGCGTGGGCGCGGCGGGCCCGCCGGATGGACCGGTGACGATCACGATCACCGATGAAGTCGTGTGCGATTCCTTCCGCGGATTTGGAGTCGAGGACGACGGCTGGTTCTACAATCCGGAGAACGCGGCGCATGGTGTTACGGATGACGATGCGCGCTTGCGCGAGGAGCGTATCGCGTCCATGGGTATCGACTGGGTGCGGATGTTCTTCTGGTACAAGGACTGGAACCCGTCCGGCGACTGGGAGACTTATACTTTTGACACACCGAACATGGAGAGTCATTACCGCACGCTGGATTTGTACCAACGGCTCGGCGTTCCTGTAAACGTGGTCGGCGTCGAATGGGGTGTTGAGGATCCCTATGGCAATCCCGAGGCGGCGGCGAAGGCCGTCGGCGCCTTGTTCGAGCACCTCATCAAGACGAAGGGCTACACCTGCGTGCAGGAGTGGACGCTGACCAACGAACCCAACGGCTACTTCATTCGCGCAGGCTACGACTTCGAGCGCTTCGTGCAGCTCCATCAACTCGTTCATGCTGCATTTGAGCGGCGCGGACTGGAAATTCGCATCGTGGGCAGCGACGAGACTAACGGCGGCTATTCGTTCTTCAAGCAATGCGTGGCGGATGACCGGTACTATCCGCTCGTCGACTATTTCGCATCGCACCGGTACTTCCCGTACGCGGACCGCGTCACCGCGCCAGCCTTCTACAATGAGCGAATGGAATTGCTCGCCGCGAAAACGCCGCACAAGGACCTCGTCATCGCCGAGTTCGGCTTCCAGGATGACCGGTCGGGCGCGCTCGTGAATCCCCTGATGGAGACCTACCCCTACGCCGTGTGGACGGCGGCATTTGTCATCGACGGACTCAACCGTGGCGTCGCGGGGTTTTCGATCTGGTGCCTCCAGGAAATGTACTACCCCGGCAACGGCTTCATGAACTACGGCCTCTGGGATTTTAAGGACAACAACTGGAAGCCGCGCCCCGTGTACCACGCGTGGCGGAACTTCACTACCTTGACCCAGTCCGGCGACGCCGTGCGGGCATGCGCCTCATCGAGTCCGGCCCACGTTGTTGCGGCGGTGGTGGGAGGCGTATTGTTTTGGGCAAACCACAGCGATTACGCCGCGGAAGTGCGCGTCGAGGGCTGGGAGGATGCCGTTTCCCTGGAGCAACGGGAGAATCCGACGTCCGGCGCCGGGTTGGTTGTCCACAAAGTTCTGACCGAATCGACCTTGCCTGAGTCATCCGATCGCGGTACGCTGGAACTTACCAACCGCACAACGTTCAGTGCGCCACCCATGAGTTTCGGCTATATTCGTGGAGCAGGCGCAACGCAAGGCAGGGCTGAAGGAGACTGACATGATTTCACCGGGAGTCGCATCGGCAGTACTTATCGCTACCCACACCGCAGCCGGGCTCGCCACGGGCGTGAAGGTTGGCGAAGTGACAACCGACTCCGCGATCATTTGGGTAAGGGCCACGGAAGAAGCCGGGCGAAACGGACGCGGGCTATGGTTCGCGGGCCGGCCGGCAATCCCGGTCCCGGATGGCGTTCGGCCCGAGCAACTGTTGGGCGCGTGCCCCGGCGCGCCCGGTGTGGTGCGCGTGCGGTATGGGACGTCGCAAGACTTGGCTGACGCGACAGCGACGGACTGGGTCAAAGTGGAATCGGATACGAACTTTGCCCACAGCTTCGCGATCGATGGGCTCAAACCGGCAACGGAATACTTCTACGCGGCCGAAGCGCGTGACCCGGGTTCGGAAGAGCCGAGCGCAACGTTGCAGGGGCGGTTCGGGACTGCGCCCGCGCCGGAGGCCAACACGGACGTCACGTTCACCGTGGTCACGGGCATGTACTACGGCGACCTGGACGATCTCAAAGGCTTCAATGCGTACGCCGCCATGACCCAGCTCAAGCCCGACTTTCTCGTTCCCACCGGCGACACGGTCTATTACGACAACGACTCGCCCGTCGTCACGTCGCTCGACGTGGCCTCGTATCACTGGCAACGCATGTATAGCCTTCCGCGGCTTGTTGAGTTCCATCTCACGGCC
>JAHDWY010000356.1 GCA_023384315.1 Candidatus Hydrogenedentota bacterium
TGCAGATAGTAGTTCACCGCGCGGCGCATCACTGGATACAGCGTGTCGCGAAGCAGGTGCTCGTCCATGGTCATGCGGTACTGCAACCAGACGTTGTGACAGGCCCACAGCAAGTCGCCGACTTCGGGACGTTCTTCTTTGCCCGGAACTCCTGCGAGGCTCGGGTAGAAGACTCCGCCCACGAGGCGCGCCGTTGACGAGCGGTACACGGCTGCGGAGTCATGCTGGTATTCCTCCGGCACGTTGGCAATGAGGTTCGGCAGATACTCGCGGAGCGCGTCCGGCAGCGGCTGGGCGAGGTCGAGATGGTTGGAGGTGTACATGGGCCAGTAGGTCAGTTGGACGTTCAGGTTCCACCAGATGCCGGGCCACGGCGTGGGCTGATCCCAGGGGCCCTGAATCCCGAGGACGACCCCATCTGGTCGCGTGGCGGCGCGCAACTTGTAGATCTGGTTCCAGTAGAAGCTTTGCCAATAGGCGTCGGAGACGGAGAAAAAGCTCTTCCCGTAATAGTCGCGCCAGGCGGCCCGGTGGGTTTCGATGAAGGTGTCCAAGGGGATGTCTGATGCGGTATCGATTGTCTGTACGGCCTGCTGTGCGACAGACGACGGTTCGCCCGGCCACGCGTATTGGGTGGTGATATACAGCGCGCGCCAATCGTCCTGTTTCTTTTCGATCCACGCCGTTGCGTAGGCGCCATCGCTCAGGGGTTGTACCCATGCCGGGGTACCGTCGATTTCAGTTGGATAGCCGTCCGGGTTCGGCGACCACGTCTTCACGCGTTCGGGATCCGGCTTCACGGCAAGCCGGGGGTGGAGGGCCTCTTTCGGAGACCACTCGAAGCGGCTTTCTTCCTCGCCGTCTTGTCCATTCCAAAGAACCAGAATGGCCATCCGATCGGCATGCACCAAGGTGCGAAACGCGATTGTCCCCGAGGACGTGCGAATAGTTCCGGACGTTTCCGCGTTGAGGAGGTCGAGGCGCATGTCGCACCCGGTCAGGTCGCCGTTCGTGCGCAACAGAAAACTTCCGATGGGCAGACGCCCCATACCGTAGTTGATGGGACGGTGGTCTTCGACGTCGCTGCGGCCCACCTGCCATTCCAGTGTCCGGTCATCCAGTTTGCGGATGAGAGATCCCATCATCCCGTTGCCGACGTACGGCGCTTCCCACCAGTTCTCGGGCAGCCGTTTCCATACCGGGTCCGCCGCAGACAAGAACGAACTCCAATCGACCTGGTCGATGACCTCCGGCGTCTGCGAATCCGCTGAGGTGCCAACAAGCCCGCAAAAGCAGGCGGCGATCAGACTGGTGCGACATGCAAACACGGACACGCGTCGCACTACAGCCGCTGGCCGCTGTTCCCCCAACAACCGACCTTGATTCACCTTTACTCCTTAACTTTGTTCCTTCAGCTTGGCGCAGCGAGTTCGAAATGCGGTCCACATTTACTGCAGGCACCTGAAGAAACATCCCCCTAATCCCCCTTCAAAGGGGGACTTTGAACCACACGTTGCGCGCGATCTTAGACAAGTAAACTAGGCATCAGGAGACTAGCAAGCGCGGGCGCCAAAAGTCACGCAGGTGACGGCGGACGCTACTTCGGTTGCCGTTTCATGCGTCCCAGGGCGGCGATTCCGGCAATCGACAATACAAAGAGTGTCCATCGCCAATCCATCGGCACGCTGGGATCGAGTCCATCAACCTGCACGGTGCGCGTGGCGTGGGCGGGATTACCCGCGCTGTCGGATACGTCGTAGGTGACGGTGTAAGCGCCGGGGACTCCGGTGTTGACGTAACTCGTATCGACGATAACGTCCGCAGTGAGATCGCCATCGTTTGCATCGAACGCGGTGGCGCCCGCGTCGGCGTACATGGCGTAGAGGTAGGCGGAAACGGGGTTGTCGCCCAAAACGGAGATGGCAGGGGGGATGGAGTCGAACACGATGTCGAGCGTGTCGCCTTCGTTGAAGTTGCCCGCAGCGTCAAGGCACACCCAGTCGAAGACTTCGACGGAGACCGTGCCTTGTCCCGAAGGGATCACGTCGAACGTGAATTCCACCCCAGCGTCAATATAGTTGGCCAGCGTTCCATTCGTGACGGAGATCCCTAAGGGCAACCGGTGACCCGGGACCGGTTCGCCGAAGGTCAGGTTAACGGGAATGGGCGACAGGTTTGTCGGACTTGTTGCGCTCGACGAAAGGACGGCGGCAGGCGGGACGGAGTCATAGGTGCGGCTGAGAGGAGCCGACGCGGCGTTGCCGTTGCCGACGAGATCCGTGCACACCGCACCTCCGACTTGCACGGTGATAATGCCTTGCGCCGCCGGAGTGACTTCGATGGAGTACGACGCGCCCGAACCAATGAAGCTGGTGACGGTGCCATTGGTGACGGTTACATCGCCGGACGCGAATCCGCTCACAGATTCGTCGAAGGTGATGTCGACTGCGATCGGACTGGCATTGGTGGGGTCCGCTGCCGTGCTGTTCAGCGTCGCGTTGGGCGCTAAATGATCGACTGCGTACGTCTCGCCGGCAAAACTGCCCACCCCCGGTCCCACGCCGCCTAACGGCTCGGACGCGCCGTCGATGATGCTGTCGTCGTCCACAACGTCGAGGCGAAGCGTCCCGGCGCCGATGCCGGTATCGACGGTCACGGTGTAGGCCGCGCCGGAGCCTGAAATGCCCGTGACTGCGGCCCCGCTGAGGGTTCCGGTCGTTGTAAGGTCAAGGTCCGTCAGGTCGACGCCGGATACGGCGTCGCTGAACGTGACAGTGTACCCGACGCTCGCGCTATTCGTTGGGCTGGTGTCGTTCCGTGTGACACTGACGACGTCCAGTCCGGCGGAGAATTTCGCGATGAAGCCATCGCGCGGACCCTGGGCAGTGAGATTTGCGGTGCCGGAACCTGGATCGAAGTCTATCGTGTCGTAGAACGAGCCGACTGCATAGGCCGCACCGGTTTCGTGGGCGGCAATCGCATATGCCTCATTAATGTTCTCCATACTGCCCATCGTGTGCATCCAGACTAGGGTACCCGCATCATCGATCTTCGCGACCAACACCGAAGAGTAGTCGGGCGTGTTCCGGGTGTAACCGGCCAAATAGGCATTCCCCTCGCCGTCTATCGATGCTGCGGTACAGTCGTCCGTAACACTTCCCGATATGCTCAGTTTTTGGGCCCACACGAATCCACCGGCATTGTTCAGTTTCGTGACGTATAAGTCGCTTCCGGTCGCGCCCAAGTAGAATGTGCCAGGCCCCGGGTCGAAGTCGGTGGTTCCGGAAAACTGGCCCGCAACGTAAATATCTCCGGTGGACGCGACATTGATTGACTCGCCGAACGATTCGGCGGTGCTGCCGAATTGCCGGACCCAAACAAATTCGCCCGCACTATCCAGTTTCAAGACGAAGGTGTCGTAGTCGGAGTACGCCGTGAGGTCGGCCGTGCCGGCGCCCGGGTCGAGATCCGCCTGAATCTCGAAATAGCCCGTCGTATAAATGTTGCCGGTGCCGTCCACAGCGACGGACGAACCCCTGTCGAAGTACAAACCACCCGCGTGCTTCGCCCAAACGAGATTGCCCGCGCTATCGAGCTTGAGAATCGCGATATCGGTCTCTCCGGCCGACGTGAGATTCGTCGTCCCCGGGCCTGGATCGAAGTCTGCGGTGCCATTGAAGGCCCCGGTGGCGCAGACGTTCCCCGAATCGTCGACCGCAAGGCGGAAGGGGGAGGTCAGCCCGGGCGATCCAGTGATGTTTTTGGCCCAAACGAAGTTTCCGTTGTCGTCCAGTTTTGCGAAGAACACGCTGTGGCCGGATGAGGCCGTGAGGTTATACGTGCCTGGACCAGGGTCGAAATCGACCGTGCCAAGAAAGTAACCGGACGTATAGATGTACCCAGCATCGTCAAGGGTGATCGAGTATATGCCGCACGATGATGTCCCGGTAAACGGAACAACCCATTCGAGGGCACCGGAGCTGTTGAGCCTGCCGAGGAAGGCATCTGCGGTTCCAGCGGCGCTCAAGCTGACTGAGCCCGCACCGGGATTGAAGTCGGCTGTCCCTCTGAATTGGCCGCCGACATAAGCGCCTCCGGAATCATCGACCGCGATCGAACTGGTCCACACGTCGTCTGCACTCGCGATTTGTCGCGCCCAGACCAAGTCGCCGTCAGCGGCATGTACAAGGAGGGAAGGTATTATGAAAAGTAAAATCGTGTAAGGAATCCAACGGGCGGCGCACGAACGGCCTTGTGAGAACATCTGTATCCTTCCTGGGAACGTGCAACGGCCTCTCACCTTGAGCGTTCGCTGGGTCGACGAAGAACCACCATAACAGCCGAGAGCGGATGACGCAATGAAGCCCATGCCGCCACCCAAGTCGACGCGTGATGCGAAACGGAACCGATCAGAACCCCCAGCCCTTGCGGTAGGTCATCCGCAACAGGGCATCCGCTTCCGCGCAATTCGTGATGCGGCAGGCCGCGGCGTCCCATTCGATCCGCCCGCCGGCGCGTATGGCGACGTTGCCGAGTTGGACGGTTTCGGTCAGCGTGCCGGCGTAATCAAAATTTGACACAGCAGGTTTGCCGCCTTTGCAGGCTTGGACCCAGTTTGCCCGGTGGGCTTCGTCGTATCGGCCGCCTTCCCAGGGGAGACGCTCCAGGGTTGGGTCAGGCATCGTATACTCCGCCATGAGGCTGTCCGGACGCAGGCGCGGCGAGTTTCCGTGGGAATCGCAGGTCAACACGCCTTTGTCGCCGACGAAGATGGTCCCTTCGCCGCCAACGGGGGTTGGGTCGTCTTCGGGGAGCATGGCGGGCTTGGGCGGGCGGATCTTGCCGTCGTACCAGGTGAGTTTCACGGAAGGCAGCGTCTGGCCATCGACCACGCGTTCGGGAAATCCGTATTCGACAATCGACTTCCTGGGTCCGCTTTGGTCCGTGTTGCCCTCCTCATGCACACAGGTGACAGCAACCGGTGCGCCGAGGTGGAGAGCCCAGTTCGGCGGGTCCAGAATGTGGCAACCCATGTCGCCGAGGGCGCCGCTGCCGAAGGCCCACCAGCCGCGCCAGACATCCGGCATGTAGCCGGGAGTCGAGCCATCTCGGTTGTACTGGTCCGAATAACCGCCGAAGGGCCGAGCGGGTACCGGGCCCAACCAGAGGTCCCAGTCGACGCCCTGCGGGATAGGCTTCTCCGGCAAGGGCTCGGCAAAACCGACCGGCCATAGCGGGCGGTCCGACCAGCAGTGGACCTCGCGCACGGGGCCGATGGCGCCGCTCCAGATCATCTCGCAGGTCTGGCGCACGCCATCGCTGGAATGGCCCTGGTTGCCCATTTGCGTGGCGACTTTGTAATGGCGCGCCGCTTCGGTCATGCGGCGGACCTCCTCGACCGTGTGGCCCATAGGTTTCTCGACGTAGACGTGCTTGCCGAGTTCCATGGCGGCCAT
>JAHDWY010000357.1 GCA_023384315.1 Candidatus Hydrogenedentota bacterium
CGGGATGGATCTGGCCGAGCAGTTCGCCCGTCGCGACGATGTGGAAATCCGCTACTTCGCGGATCCCGACAGCCGCTTGTTTCCGAGCCGGGTGAAGTTCATCGAGGACATCAACGGACAACGTCCGCAGTGCGTGCAGGATTTTCGCCGCATCCTCGACGATCCTGAAGTGGATGCGATTGCTATCGCCACACCGGACCACTGGCATGCCCCCGCGACGGTTATGGCCTGTCAGGCGGGCAAAGACGTCTACGTCGAAAAGCCCACGTCCCAAAGCATCTGGGAAAGCCGGAAGATGGTGGAGGCCGCACGAAAGTACGAGCGCGTCGTCCAGGTCGGCACCCAGAACCGCAGCGCCGAGTATATCCGCATGGCGCTGGAGTACGTTCAATCCGGCGCGCTGGGCGACATCCATTTTGTCCGCATCATGAACAGCAAGCTACGCGATCCGCTGGAGCCGCATGCTGACGCGCCCGTGCCGGAGGGTGTCGACTACGATATGTGGCTGGGTCCTGCGCCGGACCGGCCGTATAATGAGAACCACTTCCATTACCACTGGCACTGGTTCTGGCGCTACGGCGGCGGCGATGTGTGCAACGACGGCGTTCATCAGACCGACCTCGCGCGGTGGATGACGGGGCGCACCTTGCCGAAGTCGGTCAGTTCTACTGGTGGTCTCTACGTACTGGATGACGGTCGCGAAACGCCGGATACGCAATCCATTAACTGGCAGTTCGACGGTCTGACGATGGTCCTGGAGCAGACTTTGTGGACCCCGTACATGCGCAAGACGCCTTTCGAGCTGCGCGAGACCGACCAGTTACCGAACTGGCCTTTCAGCGGCACCCGCGTGGACATTTACGGCACGAAGGATTTCATGTTTCTCGGGCGGATGGGCGGCGGCTGGCAAGTCTTCGATGCAGACGGCCAGTCCGTCAAGATCCAGCCGGGGCGATTCGCGCCCGCCAACGTCCAGCACATTGCGAATTTCGTGGACTGTATGCGGTCGCGCGAACGGCCGAGCGCGGACATCGAGGAAGGACACTACTCGACCTTGCTGACGCACTACGGCAACGTGGCCTATCGCGTGGGGCGGACGCTGACCATCGATCCGGACACGGGGGCTTTCCTGGACGATGCCGAGGCCAATGCGTTGGCAAAACGCGAATACCGGGAACCTTGGGCCGTGCCGGACGCGGTGTAAAGGAGGGAATGCGAAGATGATTGACCGACGTACCTTTCTCCAATCGAGCCTGGCTGCATCCGCAGTGGGCCTTGCCGGTTCGTCCGCAGCCGCTCCGAGCGCGGGGGTGACCGTCCGATGTGGCATGATCGGAATCGATCATGCCCACGCCTTGGACGTGTTGGAGGAGATCCTCAAATCCGACGACATCGAACTGGTCGGAATCTGCGAACCGGATGATGCCATCCGCGAGGCGAAGAAGGACGTCCCGATTCTGCAAGGGTTGCCGTGGGTGACCGAAGACGTGTTGCTGAACGATCGCACGATCCAGGTCGTCGTGGTGGAGACGGGCGTTACGCGCCTCCTGCAGTACGGCCGCGCGGCCATCGACGCGGGCAAACACCTCCACATCGACAAGCCGCCAGGCACCTCCCTCACGGAGTGGAAAGCCCTGCTCGACGCGGCGGAGGCGAAGAACCTCATCGTTCAAATGGGCTACATGTACCGCTACAATCCCGGTTTCGATCTTATACGGAAAGCCGTGCGCGAAGGTTGGTTGGGGGATGTCTACAGCATTCAGGCCAGCATGTGCACGGGATTGCCGCCGGAACGTCGCGCACAGATGGCGATTCACCCCGGCGGCATCATGCTGGAACTGGGTTGTCACCTCATCGACATGATCTGCGTCATCATGGGACCGCCGCAGAAGGTCACGCCGTTCTTGCGTCACGACGCGCCGACGGACGAAGGTCTCGCCGACAACTGCATCGCGGTCCTCGAATACGAAAACGCCATGGCCGCCGTGGAAGTGGCCGCGCTGGAACCCGCGGCGTTTCCGACGCGCCGCTTCAAGATCGTTGGACCCAAAGGCAAGATCATCCTCGAACCCATCGAGCCGCCGAAGATCCGCATGTACCTCAGCGAATCGGCTGGCGGCTACGAAAAGGGGTGGAACGATATCGAACTGCCCGACCTGCCCCGCCACGCCCGCGACCTCGCCGATCTCGCCGCCTGCGTCAAAGGTAGCGCCGAGTTCGCCTATTCAAAGGAGCACGACTACCAGGTGCAACGCACCGTCCTCCAAGCCTGCGGGGAGGACGTGTAGGCGGGATCTGAAAGAAGGCTTCGATTGGCCGCACTCCATATGGTGATCAATTCGTAGATGCCTACTCGATCACCACCTGCGCGTACGACAACGTCGTGCCGGATGCCTGGTGCCCGAATACGTCGATGATATTCGACGGTTCGTTACCGGCGCGCACGGTGGCGAGCAGGAAGGAACCGAAGGGGGTCTTAAACGGCACGGGCACGGTGGGCGGTTCGTCGAGCAGGGGATAGATCTGCATGAGCTGGTTCGGGTGTTCGGCGCCGTTGATGTGGAGCAGGACGTAGACCTTTCCGCCGGGCGTGACCTGGAAGCGCGCGTGGCCGGGCTGGACCGCCTCCGTGCCTTCGACGAGCACCTTGCGCTGCACGACCTCGCCGTCTTTCACGATAGCCAAGTGTAGTGAACTGACCAGCGAGCCGTCCGGCACGAACTTGTCGCGGATGAGGGCGGATGCGACTTCGCGCTCGGTATACATGATGTACGCTTCACCGTCGGGACTAATCCACAGATCCTGGTTGGAGATGTGGCCGCCGGTCTTGTCGACGTTTGCGATCTCGATGGGCTCACCGAAATCCTGTTTCGTGAGATCCGGCGTCGAAGTGAAATAGAGAATGCGGAACACGTAGTCCCACTTCTGTTGCGTCTGTTCGAACTTGTACTGGCGCCATTCCTCGTTCGGCTCCACGATATCGCCGATGGCGAGTACGTATCCCGCGCGGTCTTTCAGCGCGACCTGGGGATAACAGGCGCGAATGGGAAAGTCGATGCCCCCGTTTGCCAGGGTCTCGCCCTCGGCCGTTAGCAACGCCCAATGTTCCGTGCTGGTTTTGGCGTTGATGTTGAGCATGAGCAATTCGCGGTTTGCCCGGTCCGCCGCATACCCGCGATAGGAGTGGTCCGTGAAATACGTCTCGCCCGCCCATTCCGGCATCAGCTTGCGCGGTTCCGCGACGTTGTTGATGTCGAAGGCCAGGAGGTGCGGTTCGCAGGGGCCAT
Source organism: Candidatus Hydrogenedentota bacterium (assembly GCA_023384315.1). Classification (GTDB taxonomy): domain Bacteria; phylum Hydrogenedentota; class Hydrogenedentia; order Hydrogenedentales; family SLHB01; genus JAHDWY01. Next base: position 3,288 of record JAHDWY010000357.1, read on the forward strand.
ACTCCGTGCCCGGCGGCATGATGGAGTCATTCACGTTCAGGAAGATCTCGGTGTCGGACAAGGTCGCCAGCACGCAGGGCTCCCGCTGGCGGTAGCCGTCGGCTTCCGCGAACACTTCCCAGCCTTCCTCCGAACGTTCCGCCAGTTTCCACTTGGTGTTGCAGAGGCGCGGGACGCCGTCGCCGGTTTCCATTTCGCTGACGACGACCCGGTCCCCGAGCCGGACGATGGTCGTGCATCCGAAACTCCACATGGGGCCAGACCCGTTGTCGGGCGGAGTGAAGGAATAGACGTCTTCCTCAACGACGACACGTACCACCGGGGGTTGTGCGAATCCGCGCACTCCCGCAAACGCGGCAAGGAGAACGACACCATTCACGATGAGCAGACGTCCGTAAGACATGCCAACTTTCCCTCCGTTCCAGTTCACGGGAGCCGTGGGCGCGCTCCTGTCCCTGATTCCTTATCATGGCATCGTGGTCCCAATCAAAACACGTGGCAAGCATTTGCGAGGGTTCGCGCGTTGGAATTGACTCTCCGGACGCCGATACAACACCATGGGGAGAGCTTGCGAGAGTCTGAGGGGGCTGACTCTTGAGGCCCGAGGGGGAGTTTCATGGATACGATCGCGCATGATCCACTTGACGAGCTTTCCACATGGGCACAGCGTTTGGAACGCATCGCATCTCAACCGATTGAGTTCTGCGAAGAATTCCCACGTATCGCCAGCCGTTTTGAAGCGTGGTGGAATCACGACGCGATCGACCGCCCGCTTTTTCTCGGCGCGGCGAACCGCAATCCGGGGCGGCCCATCACGCGCCGGTTGGAACTCTTGTCCGAACCGTCCGCCTGGCTCGAAGCGAAGCTGGAAGACTTGCGCCAGATCCATCGCGTAGGCGACAAGCTTCCGTACATCCGCACAGATTTTGGCCCCGTGTTTCTCGGCGCCATGCTGGGTGGCAAGCTGGAGTTCGGCGCGGACACGGCCTGGACCCACGCCTTCATCGATGACGATTGGTCGAACGCACCGGACTGGCAACTCGACGAGTCGAACCCTTGGTGGAAGACGCTGCGGAACTTGACCGACCTGACCGCGCAGGATGCGGCCGGGCGGTATCTCGTCTGCACGCCGGACCTCGGCGCGTCCGCGGATGTGCTCCTGAATCTGCGCGGATCGTCCGCCTTGTGCCTCGATGCAATCACGCAGCCCGACACCGTCCGCGAGGCCATCGATGCGATCTACCCCGCGTGGCACGAGGCCTTCACGACGTTGTACCGAATCGCGCTCGGCCACGGCGCGGGGCTCATTCACTGGCTCGAAATCTGGTCGAACCGGCCCTATTACGTGCCTGCCTGCGACTTCAATTTCCTCATCGGCCCGGAGGAGTTCAACACGATCTGCCTACCCGACATCGCGCGCCAATCCGCAGCCATTGGCAGAGCCGTCTTTCATCTCGACGGTCCCGGCGCCGCCCGCCACATCGATGCCCTGCTCGACGTGCCTGATATCCAGGCCATCCAGTTTACCCCCGGCGAAGGCTCGCCCTCCGCGCTGGCGTGGATCCCCATGTTCAAGAAGATCCAGGAACGCGGCAGATCCCTCTATGTCTTCGTCCCTGCGAACGAAGTGCTCGAACTCAGCGCGGAACTGAAACCCGAAGGGCTCTGTATCGTCCCCAGCGGCGGGTTGCGGCCGGAGGAGTTGGTTGAATTGTTTGCGGCGTTTTGTCAGCGGTGGTGAGGAAGTAGGGCCGGCCGAACAGAAACAGTTCGCACGTGTGCCACAGAGTAGCCGAGCAGGGCCGACCTCGATCCCGAGTTAATCTATACCAAATGCTTGGAAGCGAGACACGCGAAAGAAGTCGACATTGCGAACGGATAGCGCGTCAATTAGAACACAGCAGACTTGAGGAACGGCTATGACATCACGAATCCCTGAATCGGACTGGCGTCAATTCAAGCGTGTGCATGTGCAACTACTCGAGCGGTTCTGCGCGCGCGTGCTCGAAGAGGTTGCGGTCGCGGCCAAGGCCACCGATGGTGCTGCGCTTGATCTGTATGACTGCGTGCACACCTTACCTAAGGACCGCGACAGGGCGTTTCGAAACGCTTTCGGCGATTGCCGGCGTTCGACTGCGGAGGGGCAGCTGTT